>NZ_JAGUQP010000008.1 GCF_018704065.1 Desulfovulcanus ferrireducens
TTTTTGTTTCTGCGATATTTTTTTACAGGTTCAACAGCATGTTTCTGAAGAATACGCCATATTGTTGATTTGGCAAATGAAAGGCCGTGTTCTCTTTGAAGAAAGGTAGCTATTCGCTGCGGTCCCCATTTATACATGCTACGTAATGTCAAAATGATCTGTTCATGTTCTTTAGTTACTTTTGTCTTAGCTAGATTATGGGGCTTCCGGGAGAGATCTGCAAGGCCATCAGAACCAGACTCCTGATAGCGCTTATACCAGTGATAAAAGGTAGACCTGGGGATATCGAATTTTCTACATGTTAAAGAAACAGACTGACATTGTTCATAATGGTCAATCCATTTTTTCCTCTGCTTTATCTTTTTAACTGATTCTTTCATACGATTATTATATCCATATAAAAGTCAAAACCAGCAACTAAAAGTGTAGCGGATGTGTCGAAACCTCACATATTATTACAGATGGTTGCCCGATAGTCCCTATAACATGCCGAAAGGGCCGTCAGGCAATGGAGAAATTGATGGCTACGAAGTAATTAATCTCCAGATTTCGTTAATATTTTTTTATAGTTATGGGCAAACAGGGTGGTAAGAGGTGCTTGAAAAGCAAAAAAAAATGATATTTTATATGGTTATGATGCTTTTTTTTGTTTCAGGAAACAAGAGCTGCCATGGAAGTTATTGTACCAGAGGGTACTTGAAAAGTGTTTTTTGGATACTAAGAAATACAAGGGATTAAAAAAACAGGCTGATCTGATCTCCGATGCCGGAAGGCGTTGAGCACCGTCAATTCTTAAAACTCTCTCTCCAACTCTGATATCTGATCTGATCTCCGATGCCGGAAGGCGTTGAGCACTGAAAACTGGGTTCAGTTTTAAACGTCTACATTGGCTGATCTGATCTCCGATGCCGGAAGGCGTTGAGCACCGGAAATTAAACGGGAGCTTAAAAAGGGGTCCTCCTGATCTGATCTCCGATGCCGGAAGGCGTTGAGCACTGCGAAAATACTATACTAATGTGCGTTTTTACTACTGATCTGATCTCCGATGCCGGAAGGCGTTGAGCACGTAACCAAACAGAAAACCACACGAGGACTTATCATACTGATCTGATCTCCGATGCCGGAAGGCGTTGAGCACTCGATGCTTTTCAAAAAAATAATGCACCGACCTACTGATCTGATCTCCGATGCCGGAAGGCGTTGAGCACATTATGTTTGTGATAATGCAATAGCAAATAATGACCTGATCTGATCTCCGATGCCGGAAGGCGTTGAGCACTTGCCCTTATTGTGGAATGGATTTAATTGAAGATCTGATCTGATCTCCGATGCCGGAAGGCGTTGAGCACCAATCTTTTTGATTTAGGTGCAATTAAACAAGTCCTGATCTGATCTCCGATGCCGGAAGGCGTTGAGCACATAACGTGAGCGTGCACACCAGTAACAGCACCGCCTGATCTGATCTCCGATGCCGGAAGGCGTTGAGCACTAATAAATCTTTTGTTACATTCTAAGTCTTTTATCTGATCTGATCTCCGATGCCGGAAGGCGTTGAGCACTATTGGCGTATTTAAAAAATCGGGGGGATTTTATGCTGATCTGATCTCCGATGCCGGAAGGCGTTGAGCACATAACGTGAGCGTGCACACCAGTAACAGCACCGCCTGATCTGATCTCCGATGCCGGAAGGCGTTGAGCACCCACGATTTATTAAATCATTTGCAAGCTGAGGCGCTGATCTGATCTCCGATGCCGGAAGGCGTTGAGCACTCTCTTCAGGAAATAACGTGTTTACAAGAAAAGATCTGATCTGATCTCCGATGCCGGAAGGCGTTGAGCACAAAGAACATTTAAACAATTTAAAAAAGATGAAAGACTGATCTGATCTCCGATGCCGGAAGGCGTTGAGCACAAGAGGTTGATGGTTTACCTGAAGGCGCAGTACTTTCTGATCTGATCTCCGATGCCGGAAGGCGTTGAGCACCACAATATACGCCGCAAATTAAATATATTATACCATCTGATCTGATCTCCGATGCCGGAAGGCGTTGAGCACTTACTTTTTAAAGACTTGCCAAGCTTAGGAACCACTGATCTGATCTCCGATGCCGGAAGGCGTTGAGCACTAGTCGATGCCTGCGGGTATTTAGCTTTAGCAGACCTGATCTGATCTCCGATGCCGGAAGGCGTTGAGCACTCTTGTACAGAAAAAGTTTGGTGTGTGATTCCTGCTGTTCTGATCTCCGATGCCGGAAGGCGTTGAGCACTTAATGGTTTATCAAATTACTTATAGTGGTTGGACTGATCTGATCTCCGATGCCGGAAGGCGTTGAGCACGAATATACAATTTAGAAAACCACTCAGCTCCTTATCTGATCTGATCTCCGATGCCGGAAGGCGTTGAGCACTATTTTTAATAAAAATAAATCACTTAGAATAGAAAGTCTGATCTGATCTCCGATGCCGGAAGGCGTTGAGCACTCAGCCTGATGGCGTTTAGTAAGCTCCTGCTGTACTGATCTGATCTCCGATGCCGGAAGGCGTTGAGCACACAATATCAAAAGAATATGAGCTTTGTGCAGCTACCTGATCTGATCTCCGATGCCGGAAGGCGTTGAGCACTCAGCCTGATGGCGTTTAGTAAGCTCCTGCTGTACTGATCTGATCTCCGATGCCGGAAGGCGTTGAGCACACAATATCAAAAGAATATGAGCTTTGTGCAGCTACCTGATCTGATCTCCGATGCCGGAAGGCGTTGAGCACTCAGCCTGATGGCGTTTAGTAAGCTCCTGCTGTACTGATCTGATCTCCGATGCCGGAAGGCGTTGAGCACTTGCGGATAAGGCCGTGCAGATTGCGCAGGACATCACTGATCTGATCTCCGATGCCGGAAGGCGTTGAGCACAAGCTATGGAGATTATCGAAAATGCCGGGGTTAGTCACCGATCTGATCTCCGATGCCGGAAGGCGTTGAGCACTAAAATCTTAACATCCCAAGACAACCAGGTTACCATCTGATCTGATCTCCGATGCCGGAAGGCGTTGAGCACGCGGCACATTCCAGGTGGTTGCGCCTGACGGCTCTGCTGATCTGATCTCCGATGCCGGAAGGCGTTGAGCACTAGTGATAAGTGATAATACATTTATCAATTGTAGAAGCTGATCTGATCTCCGATGCCGGAAGGCGTTGAGCACACTGCACGGGCCATTGGTTAAGTAAAAAGGGTAAACTGATCTGATCTCCGATGCCGGAAGGCGTTGAGCACACAGGGAACAAAGGGACAGGCAGATAATGTTATGTTTGATTGTCCTTTATAAGACAACCAGGAATATATGGCCTTTTGGCCGCTAGTTCACGTTAGAGAGGAGTGGGTCAAAATTATTGACCGCTTCTGGCTCATTTTAATTGGCCATTAACAATTTACCCCCAAAACTCGCTCAAATGCTTTGACCATTGACAGGTTAGTGTATTAATATGCTTGTCAATACATGATAATAGTCATGTAATTGATCAAAATGGAGAAAACCGATTAATGTTATTGATATCAAAAGACTTAACAGTGCCCAGGAACTTACAAGTTTATGCTAAATACTCTACTGAATTTATTAATGAATTTGCTAATCCAACAGACAATATAATGATGGTGCAACCCAAACATCTTGTGCCTCTGGAGGAAACCGACTGGCCTGAAAACGTAAAAGATGAAATTGCCAAAATATTTAAAGAAATAGGCGTTCCAGACCCCATGAAGCAAAAACTTGTTGAGCCTTATGCCAAGGGTTTTGGAGGTGTAGTGGATGATTCAAAGGAATATAAACTTGAAAATGTAAACTGGAAGCTTGTTATTTATTATTTTAAATGGGAAGCCGCCACTTGGAGTTATAATACTAAAGAGATTGATAAGTTAGAAAAGGTGTGTATTGAAAAATATGGTTTTACTCCCTTTTGGCATTATGGTGTTTATGAAGACCCGTATAAAAGATATTAACTCATTCATTAAAGGTTCTGCCGGAAAGTAATAATATTCGCCGCGAGAATCAATTTTCCGTTTGCCTGCCCATCAAAACTTTTACCCTTCACCACCCGTTCGAAACTTCTGGTAAAACAAATCAGAACGTTACAAATACAATTGTGTATCATTCATTAAAGTAAGATACATTTTTGTAGTTTTTATTTAAAACATGATATCTTGTTAAAGAATTAGGGGGTAGCGAAATAAGGTTAGAATCATTATAAAACAATTGGTTAAGTAATTTGAAGTTTTTTTTCAAAATTACAGGAAAATATATGGTATGTTTTTTGTATTATAGAGAAAAGGTGTTATTATGAAAGTTCCCTTGGCATGAAGGAGGGCCCCTCACGAAGAGGTGGCTAGAAAGAAACGTGTCAGGGATAGTGCTTCTACAAGGAGTAGATAATTTAATTTATAGTAGGAGATTTTCAATGGCCAAAACAAGAATAGCGGTAGTTTCAAAAGACGGTACCAATGTGGACGAACATTTTGGCACGGCCAAACGTTTTTTAATCTATGACTGCAACGATGAAATGACTTTCGTTGAGGAAAGACCGACCGAGTCTCTTTCGGTGGGAGACCCTGATCATCCTTTTGATCCTGAGAGATTTGGTCGGGTAGCAGCCCAGTTAAAAGATTGCGTCAAAATCTATGTTACGAAAATAGGAGAGACCCCTGCAGCCAAATTAAAAGAATTGGGCATTGAAGCGGTAATCTACGAAGGGCCCATTACGGATATTCCAAAGTAACATATCTCTGGGTGCATTCGCAGTCTGCACCGGCACCAAATTTTCTCCCACATGAGTCTTATTATTTTCTGTTAGTTGAACCCGAATTACCTTTTTATCCCAAAATGTTATCATATTATTTCTCAATTTTCCTTCATTTGACGTGGTAGGTGCAGCTAGCGAATGCGCCCCTCTAATTACGTCATTCTGAGCGAAGCGAAGAATCTGGTTCGCTACGTTGGAGATTCTTCGGTCGTTTCGCTCCCTCACTCAGAATGACGAGTAGTAAAAAATATTTTTAGATTGGAGTAGTTAGCAGAAAAAAATATCCCAGGTTTTCAATAAAAGTGAACAAGGGGCGCATCCGCTATTAGTATTGATTTTTGAGAAGCCTTAATTTTGGCATTGTATCTGCTGATTATTTATCTTTTTCTTCTTCTTATTTAGCAAAATTTTGTCATAATTAAATAATCAATCTGTGCAGTGGTAATAATCAAGAATCTGGCAGTACAAGTGGAAAATTCTACTGCGGAATCCCATGTCCACTGACCATCCTACCTAGTCAACCACTCAACTACTCAACCCAAGTGCAGCTATCGGATGCATCCTGCTCCACGCCTGTCAATAGCTACCAAAATAACCACCTTTGGATTGTCGAACAACTCTTTCATTTCCTAACTCTTTCCCCAGGTAAGCAGGGGATAAGTCCAGAATTTTTTTTCCCAAATTTTGTAATTTATTTACAGTAATGGTTTTGTCGTCACTTTAGGTTACAAAATTGTATTCATAGAAGTAATGTCCATACTTTTTAAATCTTCTGAAAAAAATCGAAACATCGCAACTTTATTCAAAAATATGCTCCTGCCAAGATAGTTATTGTCCGTAGACTTATCTGTATAGAATCAGGATTGATATGATAGAAGTATCATTTTTTCCTTATAGTAATTTGATAAGGGATAATAAAAAATGATTTAGTTATTGCTTTTCTCCGTAAAATTTTTTATTATTAATATATACTCTAATCATAATCCAAAGAAGTAAGTAATGGATGCTCACTTTCTTTCAACTGTCCTTGGCTTAACTTTGCCAAAGTTTAGCATCCATTTGGCCGGATAGGTCTGCGTGGCATTGTCCTAAACCTAAATCAAGCGATTTTTAATCAAGTTTTACATTAAAGAGGTTGGAACAAAAGTAGATTTTGAGCCAGAGATTTTTAGCTAATGGAAGAGATTGCCGCGGGCAGCGAAGCCGCCCTCGCAATGACAGGATGAAAGTCATTGCGAGGAACACTAACCTCGGTACAATCTCAAGCTTTAACCTGTAAAAAAAAACACACAATTTTGGCTAAATATAAAACGTTAGCTCGTTTAACTAAAAGAAACCACAAGTTAATGTGGGACAGGAATATATTCAGCATACTCCCTTGATACACATATAACCTTAGTATTCTAAATGGGGACTCGAACTGGAACCGTTCGCATCGCTTCTGGTCTTTGAAAATATCATATATTTCGACTTTATGTAGTTTCTTCATAAAGAAGACCAAGTTTAATATTTTTCGGAGTAAAATTTATTGTTTAATGGCTTAGGTATGATGCGCCTGCAAAAAGACCCTTTTTGCAGGTAATGTTGAATGTTGAATTATGAATGTTGAATTATTTAAACGTGTTACAGGACATTTTTTTGCCAAAATTGTAAGTTTTTAATTTTGCAGTTGCATCAGGTATAGATTTTTTTTTCTAATTTTTTAATACAATTAAAATAATAAAGGAGGTTTGTAATGATATTGAATTTAAAATAGAGATAAGATTTAAAATATCTATGAAAATCTGGCCAGAATACGATCTGGTTTGTATTTACCTTGTTAAACCTCAATATCAAATTAGGAGGTGAAAGTGAGTATAAAGTGGAGATTGTTGGGCACTACATTGATTATGCTAGTCATTAGTTGTCTTATTGTTTTTACTTTAAGTTACGAAAAGGCTGAAACAGGTATGGATGTTTTGACTGAGGAGGCTAAGCAGGCTTTAACTCGCAGGGCTATGGATCAACTGGCTTCTATACGTGCAACAAAGGCTATGCATATTGAAGATTTATTTAAAACAATTGAAGGACAGGTGAGGACATTACCTGATGATAGAATGATTATAGATGCCTGTCAGAGTTTTAAGAGTGCTTTTATGATGTCTGCTATACAATATTCTGACACAGAAATACAGCAGATGCGCCAGGAATTATCTGCTGATTATAGTGGACCAAATTATTTACAAAACACTTTATTCAAACAGTATAATTCATTGATACCTGATTATCAGCCACGACCTGTTTTAGAGTATATTCCATCTGATAATAACGCAGTAGTATTGCAATATTTTTATATCTATAAAAATCCTCATCCGATTGGAGAAAAGCACCGTTTAGACAAGGTAAAAGCAGATTTTCTATATAATAATGTTCATGAAGAATTCCATCCAGCTATTCGTAAATTTTTGGAAACCTTTAATTATTACGATATATTTATAATAGACCCGAATAGCGGAAATATTGTCTATTCAGTGTTCAAAAGAAGGGATTTTGCTACTTCTCTGCTTACAGGTCCATATAAAGACAGCAATCTTGCTCAATGTTTTCGTGAAGCCAGAGACGCTGGTTTAAAGGGAGATAAGGATTTTGTGAGTATTGTTGATTTTGTGTCGTACGAACCAGCTTATAATGCCCCGGCAGCATTTGTTGCTTCGCCTATTTTTGACGGTAATGATTTTATTGGCGTAATGGCTTTTCAGATGCCCACTGATGAGATTGGTCGGATTATGCTTTCTGATAAGAATTGGGAAGATATTGGTTTGGGCAAGACAGGAGAAACATATCTTGTTGGTCCAGATTATAAAATGCGTTCACCATCCCGATTTAATGATAATTCATTGATGAAAATAGAGGTGCGTACGGAATCTGTACAAAAGGCACTGACTGGTCAAACAGGTGTAGGTATTATAAAAAATTATCGAGGTGAGGAAGTACTTTCTGCCTGGCAGCCGTTAAATATTTCTGGTTTGAAATATGTACTCCTGGCAGAGATAGATACCAAGGAGGCTTTAGGTGCTGTTCAAATGATGAACAAGATAGCTAAAGAAAAGACTTCCTCTATGCTACGTTCAAACATGGTAATTTTAAGCATTGTTTTATGTTTGGCATGTGGCATAATGTTTTGGGTAATCCTGCGAATCACCAGGCCTTTGATGAAAGTAACCGAATTCGCCAGGCGGGTGGCAGGTGGGGACCTGGATACCACTCTGACAGAACGTTTTCCTGGAGAGCTGGAGACATTAAAAGAGGCCATCGTGACCATGATTGATATACTTAAAAAGAAAATTTCCGAGGCCACAAAAATGAGCGAACAAAGTAAAAAGGAAGCTGAGCGGGCCCAAAAAGCCTTCCAGGAGGCAGAAGAAGCCAGGTCTCGTGCAGAGGCAGCCAGAAAAGAGGGGTTACTTGAAGCAGCCAAAAAGCTTGAAAGGGTAGTGGAAGCCCTGGTGTCGTCATCTGAAAAGCTTTTGTCACAATCTGAGCAAGTGGCTGACGGGGCCCAGAACCAGAAGGCGCGAACAGAAGAGACAGCCACAGCCATGGAAGAGATGAATGCCACTGTCCTGGAGGTGGCTAAAAATGCATCCAATGTTGCGGAGGAGACCGAACAGGCGAAAAACAAGGCTGAATCAGGAGCCCAAATCGTCGATCAAGCAGTTGATGCCATAAACAGGATTAATGAGTTGACAGAACAGTTGAAGGAGAACGTGGGGAGATTAAAAGATAAAGCAAGTGGTATTTCCCAGGTAATGACAGTGATTTCTGATATTGCGGATCAGACAAATCTTTTGGCCTTGAATGCAGCGATTGAGGCCGCAAGAGCCGGTGAGGCAGGACGCGGTTTTGCCGTGGTTGCAGATGAAGTACGCAAGTTAGCAGAAAAGACCATGGAAGCAACGCAGGAAGTTGGCCAGGCTATCTCTGAGATTCAGTCAGAAGTAGAAAAAAATGTTACAGAGATGAGTGACGTAGCCGCTTCAGTACAGAAGGGTACTGAATTGGCAGGAGAGTCCAGGACAGCCTTGCAGGAAATAGTTACCCTGGTTATTTCTGTAACTGATCAGATCAGGGCCATAGCCACGGCTTCGGAAGAACAATCAGCAGCCAGTGAAGAAATAAGCAGGGCAGTGGAAGATATTAGACAAATTTCAGAGAAAACCGTTCAAAATGTTGGCGAGACTAAAAAGGAGATAAATAATCTGGTGCACTTGTCCGAGGAATTAAAAAGATTAATTGATGAATTGGCGAAATAAAGAAGATAAGAGGCGAAGAGATTAAAATATAGATAAATTTATTGGTTATCGACAGTCGGGGGAATGCAATGGACAAAAAAACAAAAGAGAAAGACGTAGAATTGTTGCAATTGGTTACCTTCAGGATAGGTGAAGAGGAATTCGGCGTGGATATTTTGCGCGTGCAGGAGATTATTCGCATGCTGGAAATCACCAGGGTGCCCAATGCGCCTGATTTTGTGGAAGGAGTAATTAATCTGAGAGGGAAAGTGATTCCTATTATTGACTTACGTAAAAGATTTGGTCTGACAGTAAAAGATCATGACAAGCATACGCGAATAATTGTTGTTGAAATAAACGACATGGTAGTTGGCTTTGTGGTCGATGCAGTATCAGAGGTATTGCGCATTCCAGCAGATATAGTTGAACCTCCTCCCCCAGTGGTTGCTGGTGTGGACTCTGAATATATAAGCGGAGTGGGTAAGCTTGAAGACAGGCTTTTGATTTTGCTGGATTTGAATCGGTTGCTGAAGCGGGAAGAACAGGAAGTGCTGGCGGAAGTATAAAACTTCTCGCTTTGGCGGGATAATTTTGTATGACCTTATTGATTTAGCTGCCCGAGGCTATCACAACCGAGCATAGGGCTATTTTTTCTGTTCATAGAGAAAAAATTATGGTCATACCATTTGGAAATTGGATTTTAGAAACTTTGGGGTCAAGGCCTTGATTGTTGAATTGTTTTGACATTAGATGCTCATGCGAAAATTACGGGTTTGTGAGTCTGGGGCCAAACTTTGCTCAGAGGAAAATTTTTCATAATTTTTTTTCAATCCTGATTTCTAATCTGGTAGTCAAAATGGGGTTTGGCCACAGGCTTTTGTATGATTAGAATGAAACTTACTGAATTATTTTAATTAGTTTAGTTTGAGAAACCTTTTACTTGAATCATAAGGCCATGACCATGCAGTTAAAAGATATCATTCGGAACAGTCGGGGCGAGCAAAAGGCGGATTTACTGCTAAAGAATGGACAGGTCGTCAACGTGTTTACCGGAGAAATAGTCCGGGCCGACGTGGCAGTTGCCGGCGGCCTGATCATTGGCGTCGGGGAAGGTTACAGTGCTCTTGAGACAATCGATCTGGACGGAAGGTTCGTCTGTCCAGGATTTATAGACGGCCACTTGCACATCGAGAGCACCATGCTCACTCCTTACCAGTTTGCCCGGGCCGTGCTGCCTCATGGCACTACCACTGTTATTTGCGATCCCCATGAAATCGCCAATGTCCTTGGAACCTCCGGTGTCCGTTACATGCTGGAGGCCAGTGAGGGATTGCCAATAAGCATCTTTATTATGGCGCCGTCATGTGTGCCGGCCACTCACCTGGAGACAGCAGGAGCAACCCTTTCTTCTGATGACATTGCCACGCTACTGGACCATCCGCGTGTATTGGGGCTGGCCGAGATGATGAATTTTCCGGGTGTCCTTTTGCAAATTCCGGAAGTCCTGGCAAAACTGGAGGCAGCAAAAAAGCGCGGGATGCCGGTGGACGGCCATTCACCCGGATTGACCGGGCGCGACCTGCAGGCCTATGTTGCTGCCGGAATTACTTCGGACCATGAATGTACCAGGCCGGAAGAAGCCCTGGAAAAGCTGCGCGCAGGCATGTATCTCTTTATCAGGGAAGGCACTGCCGAACGTAACCTGGCTGATCTGCTGCCTGTTGTCACTGCTGAAAACTCGCGCCGCTGCATCCTTGTGTCTGATGATCGGCACCCTGATGACCTGATGGACCGTGGACACATGGACTATTCAATCCGCCTGGCAGTACGTAAGGGACTCAATCCCGTGACAGCCATCCAGATGGTCACGCTAAATCCTGCGGAAAGGTTTCGTCTGTGGGACAGGGGAGCCATAGCACCTGGTTATCGCGCAGACATGGTAATCTTGAATAACCTGGAAGATATGCAGGTGGAAAAGGTTTTTACTGGCGGCCAGCTCGTAGCTGATCAGGGTCAAACATTACCTTTTACTCAGCCTGAAACCGTGTCCGGGTTCAATTCAATGAGGATAGATACACACAACCTGGATTTTGCCATTCCAGCCAAGGGCAGCTCTGCTCGCGTCATTGGTGTGATAGAAGGCCAGATCGTGACTGAAATGCTGGAGCTGCCGGTGAAGATACAGGATAACATGGCCGTGGCCGATGTAGAGCGTGACATCCTGAAACTGGCAGTAATTGAGCGCCACAAGGGCACAGGCAATGTGGGGCTTGGTTTTGTCAGGGGGATAGGGCTGCATAGCGGCGCAATTGCAAGCACGGTTGCCCATGACTCGCACAACCTCATCATAGTCGGAACCAATGATGCCGATATGAAACTTGCAGCCATAAGTGTATCTGAGATGGCTGGCGGTCTTGTCGCAGTGGACAATGGTCAGGTCAAAGCCCGGCTGCCACTGCCCGTGGCAGGACTCATGTCAGGAGAACCTCTGGAGAGCGTCCGTAAAGAAATGGACAGGCTGCTTTCGGTTGCCAGAGAGCTAGGCAGCCCCCTTGATAATCCGTTTATGACACTCAGCTTTCTGGCCCTGCCTGTTATCCCGGCATTGAAACTGACTGACAGGGGACTGGTTGATGTCAATAAATTTGACTTTGTGGAACTGTTTGTCTCTTAAGTATGATTAAATAATTTGGTGTATGCAAACGGGCGTATGCAATACGCCCGCACAATTCTTATCTTCCCAACTTCCCAGCCAGTTATTCCCCCATTAACCCATCCACTCACCCCCCCATCAACCTTTTTACCTACTAACCCACTCAACTACTCAACTATTCTTTATGGTATGTTTTACCTAATGATGCCGGCGGGTTGACTTGTAGGAAGCGGACCAGTGGACGAAGCAATGGGTGTGCCTCTAGCCATTCATTAACTGCTTTTCGGCGGGACAAATGAATCAGTACAAGAATAAAGATCATCAATGGAAATGGGGCTACCTGGAAAACCTGAGCCGGTATAGATGGCCACCAGCTCTGAAACACGACTCCCATGATCTGGAGAAATCCGAAAAAGTAAGCGCCAAAGGCGACCTTGAGTGGGTCCCAGCCGCCAAAGATAACGATCGCCAGGGCTATCCATCCGATTCCTTCTGCACCCTGAGGACGTCCCCATCCCGGCTTTACACTGAGTGAATAAAGTGCCCCGGCTATTCCAACCAGAAAGCCTCCCAGTATGGTGTAACCAAATTGTATTTTTCTTACGGAAAACCCCCTGGTGTAAGCTGCCCTGGGATTTTCTCCTATGGAGCGCAGCTTTAGTCCCCAGTTGGTTCGGTAAAAATAAAACCAGGTGGCTATGATGCATGCATAGCTTAAGTAAACCATGATGTTGTGTTGAAAAAGGATGTTTCCTATGACGGGGATCTTCTCCAGGAAGGGCAAAGGCAGATGGGAGAGCTGGGGCCCCTGGATGCGGGTGTATGAATTCCCCAAAAAATAGGCCAAGTCTTTACACATTAATGTTAATACAAAACCAACTGCCACCTGGGAAAGCCCCCAAAACAAGCTCGTAAAAGCTACTATCGTAGCAACCAGTGCTCCAACTATTCCTCCTGCCAGAAATCCACACATCAAGTTCTGGGTTTCATAGGCAACAGCAAAAGATACCATAGCTGAAAGCAATATTGTTCCATCAAGAGACAAGTTGATAATTCCAACTCGTTCTGTGAAAGTCTCCCCCAGGGTGGCAAATACCAGGGGAGCTGCTCCACTCACTACACTGGCCATCAGAATAGAAAGACTAAAATCCATCATTTTTTTGTGTTGGTGTTAGTTGTTAGTGTTAGTTTCAGAAAATCCTTACCTTGTTATTATCCCTTATTCCTTAACCGCCAGCGATAAGCACATAAAAATGCAAGAACGCATATACCCTGAATAACGCCGCTCAGAGACGAATCGATTTTAAGGATTAAAGGCAACTGGATGCTTCCTACGTTTAAGCAGCCAAAAAAGAAGGCGATGAAAGGAATGGGTTTCCACTTATAGTTGGCCAACATTACCACCAGCAGGGACAAATAACCGTAGTTGCTTGATATGGAAGGTATAAGGCGGTGGTAGACTCCTGTTACCTGAAAATAGCCGGCGCAACCGGCCATGATGCCGGCCAAAGACATGGCAAGGAGGGTGTAACGCTGTGGAGACAGCCCAAAGAGCGTACCGGCAGTGGGATTGTTTCCTACAGCCCTGAAAAAAAGCCCCCATCTTGTATATTTATGGATAATAACCGTGGCTATAAAAAGAATAACGGTGATAGCAAGGGCTATAGGTGATATACGCAGACTCTGCAGGGTGGGGAGCCAGAGGGAGTAGTCAAAAGGTTCTGTCCCGCTCATGGAAGCAATACCAGGCCTTTTCCACGGCCCAAAAATCAGCCACAGTATCAGGCCCTGCGCGACAAAATTGAGCCCAAGACCGGCAAAAATTTCATTTACCCCGCCTTTTGTTTTGAGAATACCGGCAAACAGGGCCCACAAGGCCCCAAGAAACATCGCGAAAACAAAAGCCGCGATTAGACATAAAGAAGGCGCAAAATAGGGGCTTAACCATTTTAACATGGCTGTAGCGCCCACAGCGCCGAGCATTACCTGACCTTCTATACCAATATTCCATAATTTCATGGAAAAGGTATAAAGCAGGCCACACGAACAGAGAGTCAAGGGTATCCACACCTGTAAGACCCTGGCTATCTTATTCCACGACCCCAACGAACCCTTGATTAACAGAAGGTATGCTTCTAATGGCGGCGTACCCGTTGCGAGAAGAAGCAATGTGGTTAATAGAATGACAATTGAAAAGGTAACAAACCATCTTGAAGCAACTGCAAAAAGTCTTTTTTTCAATTCGTGTCCCATTTTTGAGTCCTGGATTCTAGTTGGTGGGGCTTGTCCACTTACCCACTCAACCTTTTTACCTTTTAATTCAACTTTCGGAGTTAACTTACGATCACATTTTCTTCAATGTTAACAAAGAGTTGGACAATCTACTCATCCACCCATTAACCTTTTTTTTAACCTCTTTACCCACTCACCCACTTACCTACTCACCAACTCAACCACTCACCTACTCACCCATTTTACCCTTTACCTGCTATAGCTTTTGTGACTTCTTCTAAAGTAACTTCATTTAATGATGCATTCAGAACAATACGTCCATTAAAAAAGACAACTATCCTGTCGGCTACGGAAAATATTTCATCAAGTTCGGCAGAACTGAATATAAGGGCAGTTTTATTTTTACAGTATTTTTTTAAATGATCCCAAACCCACAAAGCAGATTCCATATCTAGCCCTCTTGTGGGCTGTTCAAGCAGAAGCAATTTGGTAGATGAAGGTATTAATGAAAGTAACAAGCGTTGCTGGTTGCCACCGGATAACGCTGATGCCTTGTCGTTTGCTGTTCCCTTAATTCGAAAATGTTTTATAAGCTGGCTGCTCGTCTGGTGAACTAAATTCCAGGGAACAAAGAAAGAGTTTTTATGAAAGGCAATGGCATAGTGTTCCGCAAGCGATAGATCGGCAAATAAGCCTTCTTCTAGCCTTGAAGAGGGCAGGAAACATATTCCTTGTTTGCGCAAAAAAGCATGATTTTTTCCGGTAATGTCTTTATCATTTAATATAATGCGTCCTTTTGCAGGGGAAACTAGTCCTGCAGCTAGACGCAGGAACACTTCCTGTCCGCTTCCCTCAAGGCCGGCAAGACCGACTATCTCGCCCTGTCTAACTTCAAGTGAGCAGTCATGGAGGCCAGATCTTCCCCCGGAGGCGGATACATTTTCAAGGGCCATGAAGGTCGAGCCGGTTTTGAAGCAGGATGGAGTCTGGGCGGGAGGCCTGGAGCCAAACATGAGGGTGAGCAGTTTGGAAGTATCAAAGGGCGCCTCCATTTCTCCGGCCACACGTCCTTCCCTCAATATTGTTACCCTGTGGCAGAGAACCTCGATATCTTCCAGCTTATGGGATACGATGATTATGGATTTTCCTGATCTAGCCAGGCGTTTTAATGCCTTGAAAAGTACCCCTTTTTGTTCTGAAGAGATGCCAGTCGTTGGCTCATCAAGGATTAAGACTTCGACGCCAATCGCAAGCAGCCTGATAATCTCGAGTTGCTGTCGTTCTCCTACAGTGAGCCCGGACACGGGAGTTTCGGGGTTAATCTTAAAGCCCAGTTCGCCGGCTGTTTTTTCAAAGAGTGTTTTGTAATGATGTCGGTTTATATGCCAGGAGCTGTTAAGGCCCAGGATAAAGTTGTCCAGGACGGTCATGGAGGGAAAATCCTGGGGATCCTGATAAAGCATGCCAATACCTAAAGATGTTGCCTCTGCAGGAGATCTGTAGTCAACTTCTTTGCCGTTTATAAAAATTTGGCCTTTTGACCTGGAAGTAAAACCAGCCAGGATTTTCATCAAAGTGCTTTTGCCGGCACCATTTTCACCTAAAATACCATGAATAGAATGGGAATGTATCGTGATATTGATTTCCCGGTTGGCATGTACCGGACCGTAATATTTGTGGATGTTTTTAAGTTTTATTTCCATGATTATAAAGGGATAAGGGGTAGGAGGGGTAAGGGGTAGGTAGAAGGGGTAGGAAGCATAAAAATCTTCAGTGTTCACCCCTTAATCCTTATCCCTTACCCCTTAATCCTCCTTTTATTTCGCACTACTAGGACCTTCCATGCCTTTCAGAAGCTGTTTCATGTACCAGATTTGGTTATCTGTGGCCACTTCTCCGGGTTTGAGAAACACGGAACCGTCCTGATAATAGAGAGGGCCTTTAAAGAGCTGGATTTTACCGGAAGCCAGACCATGCTGGAATTTTTCCAGGGCTTCTTTTGTCTCAGGAGACAAAGCTGAGCCAGGCAAAAATCCTATTGAGCTGGTATCAGGATCATTGATGTTTTCCCAGTTAGGACCTAGCCACAGCCATTCCTGTTTCCATTTTCCTTCTTTTGCGGCCTCAATAAAGTGTTTGTAGCCGGGCTTCCAGTTGAAGTAGGGGACTCCCAGGCATGCTTCACTGCCTTCTTCACATGAGCCTTTGTAATCATAGGGGATAGCCCATACTTCTTTTCCCTGTTTACGTTTTTGCTGTGCAACTACAATGGCCTCTGTTGTATCTATGCCTGATATAACTACGTCAAAACCACTGTTGAAGAAATTTTGGGTTACCTGGGTCGGATCAGCGGTAATACCCGGAATATTAAACCAGAAACCAATCCAGGTTACCTGGAAACGAAGATCTTTGGGGTCTTTATGAAGAACATGTTCCCATGCATACCTTGCACCAAGGTAGGCAGATACAGCAAGACGACGTGTTTCATCATTGATTAGGGGACCTAAATATCCAATTTTACCCGTTTTAGTAGTGAGGGCTGCTACAAAACCAGCCATCATTTTGCCGTATTCCATACGCCCCATCAAATTGGAAAGATTTTTCGGTGCCTTTCCGGACAGAGCGTCGTCGCCGGATATATGGATGAAATAAGTATCAGGATGCTGGAGCGCTGCTTCCCGAATGCCGTCTTTCATGTCATCTGAGTTGGCGATAATTAAGCGGGCACCTTGGGACACCAGTTCGTCAACCAGTTGAGGCACGGTTACCCCCGGGCGATCAGCAGGATTTACTTTATCGATGTAAATCATTTTTACCTGTTTCATCTCTTTCTGAATGGCCTCGCCAGCCTCAAAGTGGGCCTGGCTCCATCCGTGATCATTGTAAGGGCCAACCAGTAACAGGCCAAAAGTAAAAGGTTCAGATGAAGCAGCCCAGCCCGGGCTTACTCCCAAAATTGTCGTTAAAATAAATAGAATGATCCCTAGCCACCTTCGCGTCTTCATAAACATTTGATACCTCCTTTGTGGGAAAATTTTTCTTTAGCCTACTAAATAGTCTGTACTCAAACCCTATTTTAATCCCTGATTGAACGTCCTGGTTTGTGAAATGCTGGAAGCAAGACTGGAATAAATCATGGAAATTTCGTTGATAAAAAGATTTGGGCACAGACTCTAAAAAGCATACCTGATCACAGTGAAAATGTCTCTAGCAATCCCGTACCTATTTTTTAGTCAGGACTTTATTAAAATTCGATGTCACAAAGTATAAAGATGCTCATCAAAATTTTCCCTCGAGTTGGTGCGGGAGAGCTGGCGTAAGATTATTAACCCTGTGATTAATTACAAAAAAAAAGATAAAAATACGCCACTGCTTGATTTTTTGCAGTGGCGTTAGCCAACGGGTTTTTTGCTCAAAAAGGTTAAGAGGTCAAGATACCAAAATATTAGAAACTAAAAATTTTTCCATAAATTTAAGCAAGCAGCTGCAGCTTGCGGCTCTTGGGAAGACGGGCTATATCCTTCTCAGAGCCTATGGCCGAACCTTTTTATCAACGAAATTTCCAAGGTTTATTTCATGCTGGTACAAAGACTTGGACCCATCTAAAACTTGCTTGCGGACAGAGCATAATGGGATACTTTGGGTAAACAAATATTCTCTTTATTATCGAAAGTTATGGTCAATGTCGCAAAATGTTTAGCCTATTTCTTCCGATGCTCTGTTTTTCCGCAAGCTTCGCCAACATGGGTTACCCAAGCCGTTTGTAATGCATTTCATAAACCAAGACTTTCAATCAGCGGTTAAAATGGGGTTTAGCCACAGACTCCTCATCTCGTGTCCATGGAGTTTAAAGGAAGGGCAATGAAAGTTTTAAGGAGTGAAATCAAGGGATTTGAACAACGAACGAGCTTAGAACTGCCTCTATATTTATCTCAGATTCCTGCGGGGTTTCCTTCACCAGCCGACGACTATATTGATAAAAATTTAGATTTAAATGAATTTTTAATAAAACATCCGGCAGCCACTTTTTTCGTCCGCGCTTATGGGGATTCCATGCGCGATGCAGGCATTCATTCGGGCGATATTCTTATTGTAGACAGGGCCCTGGAACCCAGAAACAACTCTATTGTTGTGGCTGTTGTAAATGGAGAACTGACGGTCAAGCGCTTGTACCAAAAAGAAAACAAGCTTTACCTGATGCCGGACAATCCCAGGTATAAGCCTCTGGAAATTACGGAAGATATGGATTTCGAGGTCTGGGGAGTAGTGACTAATGTCATTCATTCACTTGAGTAGGTGAGTTGGTGAGTTGGTGAGTAGTTGGGAGAATGAGTAAAAAGTAGTTGGGAAGTTGGGAAGGTAAGAACTGTAGAAGCGTATTGCACACGCCCAGAGGTTAAGATGTTAAATAGCCAAGTGGGTGAGAGATTTTAAAGTAATTCAAAATTCAACATTTAACATTTCATGCAAAAACACAGTTTTTGCATGGGCAGGGTAGGAGCATGCACTCCTTTTATGCTTTAGTGGACTGCAATAATTTTTATGTCTCTTGCGAGCAGATTTTTAATCCCAGGCTTCGAAAGCGGCCGGTAGTGGTCCTGTCCAACAATGACGGTTGTGTTGTGGCCCGCTCAGAAGAGGCCAAGGCACTGGGTATTGGCATGGGCGAGCCATATTTCCAGTGTAAAACTCTTTTGCAAAGGCATGGGGGAGTGGCCTTGTCTTCTAATTATACCCTGTATGCAGATATGTCCGCCCGGGTAATGGATGTCTTGTCTACTTTTGTTCCTGATGTGGAAATTTACTCCATAGACGAGGCTTTTTTATTTTTTTCCCACGCTGCCGCTACTATTGCTAAGTATGACAATCCCTGGCAACTGGGGCAGGAAATAAGAAAAAAAATAAAGAAGTGGACAGGCATCCCTGTATCCATAGGCATTGCCAAAACCAAGACCTTGGCCAAGGTTGCCAATCGCATCGCCAAAAAATTCCCTTATCTTCACGGAGTTTTTGTCTTAAAAGAACAAAAGGAAATCGAAAAGGCCCTGAAGCAGATAAAAATAGAGGATGTTTGGGGAATAGGCCGCAATTACTCCAAATTTTTGCGCTCCAGAGGAGTTTTGACTGCTTTTGACTTTGTCTGCCTGGAAAGAGATTTCGTACAAAAACACCTTACCGTGCGCGGGGTCTCTACTTTTTTAGAGTTAAAAGGCATCCCGTGTTTTGACCTGGAAGTAGAGGAAAAAAGGCCTGAAAGTATTATTACTTCCCGCTCTTTTGCCAAGGAAATATATTCTTTGACTGATCTCAAGCAGGCCATTGCTACCTTTATTCATGTCGGGGCGCAAAAATTGCGTCAAAAAAAATTGCTCGCCTCTTATGTCCATGTTTTTTTAAAGTCCAACCGTTTCAAAAAAAACTATTATTCTCGGCACAGTGCCTTGAAGCTTATGCCTTCTACTAATTACACCCCGTTTTTAATTGAAAAGGCCCACCTTGTTCTGGAAAAGATTTATTCTCCGGACCATGGTTATAAAAAAGCCGGAATCATGTTCACGGGTCTTGAACCACAAGAAGAACGCAGGCTTACCTTTTTTGAGCTGGATAAAAACAAGAGGCAAAAACAGGAACGTTTGATGCAAGTTATGGACAGGATAAATGCCAAATGGGGAAAGGGCACTTTGACGGTAGCAGCTACCGGCCTGGAAAAGAAGTGTTTTTTTCGCCGCTCCCACAGATCACCCGCCTATACGACAAAATGGGAGGACTTGCCTGTTGTCAGGGCATAAAGAAAATGGCGTGGTCGTGAATGTTTTTCAAGATAATGTGACGCCACTGCAAGAGACCACTTAATTTCTAAAATAAACTCTATATTGAAATTTATTCTGTTAAATTTACCAAAAGAAAATCTTATTTAACAGGTTAACATCAAAACTGTAGCCTGCCTGCAACAACTACCCCCTAACACACCAGATTGCCATAACTTACCCAACATACTTAATTTACTCAAGTTATACAACTAATCCAAAAAATGACTTAGTAGTGGAGTATTTTTTGAAAGATAATTGACTTACTCTGTAAAAGTAAATAAAAAAATAATTTTTTTAATACTGGCTCTATGACTACGTCAGTTTTTTAATGTTTGTAGATAATTTTAATTAATTATTGCTGTTTTGGGGTCTAGGCCACGCGTCAAACGCGCAAGAGACAAAAGGAGGAACTCTTGACGATTTATTCAGCAATTGGTTTCTCGGTTGCCATGCTTATTTTGGCAGCTAGTCCAGGACCAGGGGTGTTTGCCACCGTAGCTAGAGCACTTGCTTCAGGTTTTCGGCCAGCTCTTATTGTAATCTGCGGAATTGTTCTTGGCGACGTTATTTTCTTACTGTTTGCTACTTTTGGGCTTTCGATCGTGGCCCAGGCCTTGGGAAACTTGTTTTTTATCGTGAAAATTTGTGGTTCTATCTATTTGATATTTTTGGGTTTTAAAATTTGGTTCAAGGAACCTGCGCACGCAGTCAGCGAGTACGAATGGTGCACGAAGGCACGGTGGGGAAACTTCATAAGTGGCCTTCTTATCACACTGTCCAACCCCAAGGTGATTTTTTTCTATTGTGGCTTTTTGCCTACTTTCCTTGATTTGTCGGTTCTCACACTGAGCGACTTGGTAGTAGTAGTGGGTATCGTCATTATCGTCTTGGCGAGCGTCTTGGCGACTTATGCGTTTCTTGCGAGCTGCACTCGGCAGATGTTTACAAAACAGAAGGCAGCTCGGCGACTCAATCGAACTGCTGGAGGTTTGATGGTAGCGAGTGGAGTTGCCATCGTAACTCGATCGTGAATAGGGAAAAATGCCAATAGTATCAATCAAAATTGCAAAAGGGCGCTCAATTGAGCAAAAACGGAAACTTGTAAAGGCTGTAACAGATTCTGTGGTTTCAACGCTAGGTGTTACATAATTATTTTCAAGATGGGTTTCCCAGCCCTTTGCAATGCATTCAAGAAACCAGTATTTTTAATCTGGTAGTCAAAATGGGGTTTGGCCACAGACTCTATAGGAGAAAATATGATAGAAAAATACTCTTTTGGAGAGATGGTTGTAGCTGGTAAAAAATATACAACTGATCTTAAAATCATCAAAGGCCAAGTTGTGCCTAACTGGTGGCGCAAGAAGGGGCATCGAGTCTTTTTAGAAGATATCGAGGACATCATCCAGGCCAACCCGCAGATTATCGTCATTGGCAAGGGCAAGCCAGGACTTTTGCAAGTGGATGACAGTTTGAAAAAATTCCTGGAAAAACAAGGTATTTCTTTGATCGAACAAAAGACAGCCCAGGCCTTACAGACCTTTAATGAACTTTATCAGCAAAAAGAACCTGTAGCAGCCGGCTTCCATTTAACTTGCTAACCCCGCCAAGAATTTCATCCACGTATGTAACGAGTTTTTTAAAAATAACGAAGTTTACGAGAGAGCGTAGGGTAGGTCCAGGAGTCTCAAAGCCTTCGTTGAGCGATTTTTAATTTAGTTTTACATTAAACACATTGGAATAAAAGTAGATTTTGAGCCAGCGATTTTCACCAATGGGTGAGATTGCCACGGGCAGCTTTGCTGCCCTCGCAATGACAATCTCGCCCCTGTCATTGCGAGCTTAAGCAGAGTGAAGCGAAGCAATCTCAAAGTTTGAACTGCAAAAAATCCCTCAACTTGCCGTGATACTTTTTCATGCCCTGGGGGGGAGAAAACTCCTTGTCATGAGAGTTTAGGTCTAATTAAAAAAAACAATCTCCGAGGCATTTATCCTGTTAAATGCTGAAATGCCCGCCCAGCTTAGCTGGATTAACAGGGCAGGGAGGCGTCAGTGCACCTGTCGGATACCTCCAACTCTGAATGGTCTGATGAGAATTGACGGATTCCTGCTCGCGCAAGGATGTTGATTGAAAGCTGCACCAGTTAATGCTATAAAATCGTCTCTTTAGCTAAAAAAAAGCGGAACAGGAGGACTAATTATGGCCAAGTTTCTGAAAAAAGAGGACATAACCTTTGAGGATCACCCAAAGTTTGAGGGTGTAAAGATTGCCAAGCTAGTGAGCAGCCAGGACACGGATACCGTGAGCGTGTCCATGTTGGAAATATCTCCTGACACGGAAATTCCAATCCATACCCACGATCCCAATATTGATTCAGTTTATGTCTTAGAAGGACAGGGTGAAGTCTTTACCGCCGGCAAATGGCAGAAATTAAGTGCTGGAGACTATATCTTCATACCTGCACAGGAAGAACACGGAGTCAAAAATACCGGCAAAGATATATTAAAACTCTTTGTTGTTCACAGCCCGCCATTCTTTTAGAGCCTGTGGCCGAACCTTTTTATCAACTTGGTGAAATTTCGCCGGGACAACCATGTAGGCCCCGGCGAAATATTAGCCGTTACAAGCTTAAAGCGGGACTATTTTCTCCGATTTTTTGGCATTCTGAATATTTTGCCCTGCTTGGATCGGCTCTTACGTGGGGTATCTTTCGTATCTGAGCTGGTTTCCGCAAATGGAGAGAGATTTAAAGGCCGCGACCGGACCCGGACCTTTTTTAAAAATTTATACACGAATTTTGGCATTCCAGAGGCCAAGTCAACAGTACTGAAGTCATCATAGATCTTGATATGCCCGATGGCTTCTCCATCAATATTTGCTTCATTGGCAATAGCGCCAACAATATCGCCCGGTGTCACTCCATGCTCCCGGCCAACATCAATCCGGTATCGCTCCATGCCGGCTTCTGCCTGACCTGAAGGTCGCTGTTTATTCTTTCCTCTATGAGCGGCTCTCTCCATTTTCTGAAAACTTTTTTTCTTTTCTGGCCGTTGTTTTTTCTCCTTGGGATGCAACGGATTTTCTCGTTGGAGCAAATAGGCTAATGCCGCAGCTATATCCCTGTCTTCCTTATCCGATTCCTGGCTCAACTCTTCGACAAGGCGCCGAAAGAAATCCAGTTTCTGCGTGTTCACGGTATCTATTATCTGTTGCTTAAAACTGGCAATACGGCGTTTACTTATATCCTGTAATGTCGGCAAACCCATGGGAGTTATTTTTTGCCTGGTGGCTCTTTCAATAGTCCGTAACATCCGCCTTTCTTGCGGGCTCACGAATAAAATCGTTTTACCGCTCTGTCCGGCACGTGCGGTCCGACCAATGCGGTGTATGTAGGTTTCGCTATCATATGGCATATCATAGTTTACCACATGACTGATACGCCTGACATCTAGTCCGCGGGCGGCCACATCAGTTGCAATCACGATATCCAGGGATTTATTTTTTAATTGCTCAATGGTCCGCTCACGCATGGCCTGACTCATATCCCCGTTTAATGTGCCACACGAATATCCTCTGGCCTTTAGCTGCTCGGCGACTTCCACTGTGGCTGTCCTGGTCCTGACAAAAACCAGCATTGCATCAAAGTCCTCCACCTCAATAAGGCGGGCCAGAGCTTCGAATTTGCTTATACCGGCCACCTCCAAATATTGCTGTTCGATGGATTCAACAGTGGCGGTTTGGGTTTTGATTTTAACGGTTTTGGCATTAGGCAGGTGACGCAAGGCAATCTCGCGTATTCCTTTGGGCATGGTTGCCGAAAAAAGAGCCATTTGCCGATTTTTCGGGCTTCTTTCCAAAATCCATTCTATATCCTCAAGGAATCCCATGTTCAACATCTCGTCCGCTTCATCCAGGACTAACGTACTGAGACCATTAAGGGATAAAGTGTTGCGGCGAATGTGATCCATCACTCTGCCCGGAGTCCCCACGACAATATGGACTCCGCGCCTAAGTTGTTGCAACTGGGGAACCATGCTTGCGCCGCCGTAAACGGACAAAACCCGCAGGCCCTTGATATATTTGCCATAACTCTGAAAAGACTCACTGACCTGAATGGCCAGCTCTCGGGTAGGGGTTAGAACCAAAACCTGTGGTTCGCGACAGGAGGTATCTATCTTGGTTAAAATGGGCAAAGCAAAGGCTGCGGTTTTTCCTGTACCGGTTTGAGCCTGGCCCAGGAGATTATGCCCCTCCATGAGTAGAGGGATAGTCTTTGCCTGAATAGGAGATGGGGCCTTGTAGCCAATATGGTCAATGGCCTTGAGAAGGGGATCCGATATTCCCAACTCATCGAATGTTAAGGATAATGACATAGTAATACTCGTTCCTTGCCTGAAGACATTTTAAATCTTTCAGGAGTTTTTTTGAAAGGTTGAAAAAAAGTGTCCGACATTTTCCATACTGAGTCGGAACTAAAATATCTTTTAGATTGGGGTAATCTAAGAAAGAGAATGGATTGAATAAGTTGGTAAGAATTCTAATGAGGTCTTCCTGGATCAATTATTGTCTTTCGAATCAATTTCATTATATGCCTATTGTTTGCTAGTCAAGCAAAATTATGCTTTTTGTCATAGCTTGTTAAATAACCCCATAAGGGTACTTTTACCCCCGTTGAATACTGGCAAAAGCCAGCCCCGCTTCGCTGGATTCAACGGGGTAAAAAGTTTGCTTGCTGGCAGAGCATAATGGGACATTTAGGATAAATGAATATTCTTTTTATTGTCGATTGTTATGGTAAATAATCCCAGATAGTTAGCTTTGTCGCCCCGATGCTCTGCTTATCCGCAAGCTTCGTCAAGATGGGTTACCCAGCCCTTTGCAATGCTTTCAAGAAACCAGGATTTCTAATCTGGTAGTCAAAATGGGGTTTGGCCACAGACTCTTTAACATACCGAATTTGGTCATATAATTGTTTAATGATGGTAGGGGAAATTCTTCAAGATAGTGGCGGCCCGATAGAGTTGTTCAATCAGAATAACCCTGGCCATTTCATGGGGAAAGGTCATGGGGCTTAAACTTAGACAAAACCTTGCTTTCTTCTGGACATCCTGGCTCAACCCATAGGCACCACCCATGATAAAACAAGGCCTGAGTCCGGATGTTTCTGTCCACTTCTTAAGTTTTTGTGCCAGTTCCCGCGAAGTTAAAAGACTTCCCTTTTCATCAAGGGTAACGATTAAGTCCCGGGGAGCTATTTTGTTTACAATCAGTTCCCCTTCTTTTTCTATACGCTGGATTTGTGTGCCATGAGCTGCATCCCTGATAATTGTTTCCTGCAGGGCGTAAAACTTACTCAAATTATTCCAGTAGTGGGCAAATGACTGTTGCCAATACTTTTTTTTCAGCTTCCCAACCCAGATAAACTTTATTGAGCTCATGGAAGATGATTGTCCTTATGGAGAGATGTAGACAGGGAGAACTACCCGCTTCTCCCTGTCCCTGTTTCATATTCAGGAATGAAGATTATTAGGCTATGGCCGGGTACTAAAAACATCCATCTTCCAG
Source organism: Desulfovulcanus ferrireducens (assembly GCF_018704065.1). Classification (NCBI taxonomy): domain Bacteria; kingdom Pseudomonadati; phylum Thermodesulfobacteriota; class Desulfovibrionia; order Desulfovibrionales; family Desulfonauticaceae; genus Desulfovulcanus; species Desulfovulcanus ferrireducens. The sequence goes on from NZ_JAGUQP010000008.1 coordinate 25,316, forward strand.
GGCAACGAGATCAAAATAAACTTCTCTGCGTCTGGCCACTGTCACTTCCTCGCCGTCTACCAATATTTCTGCCGCCCTGGTTCGGGAATTATATTGTGAAGCCATGGTAAAACCATACGCTCCGGCTGAAAATACCGCCAGAAGCTCATCCGGCTTGATCTCAGGCAGCTCCCTATCCTGGGCCAGAAAGTCTCCGGACTCGCAAATAGGCCCGACAATATCTACTTTCTGCATGGGTCTGTCTGTCTGGATCACGGGTGCGATGCGGTGAAAAGATCCATACAGGGAAGGCCGGACAAGATCGTTCATAGCAGCATCAACAATGACAAAATTTTTGATTTCTGTTTTTTTGGTATACAGTGCCCTGGTAACCAATATCCCGGCATTTCCGGCAATAACCCTTCCCGGTTCAAGGATTAACTTCAGATCATAGTCTTTTAGTCTTTCAGATAAGGCCCGGCCAAACTCAGCAGGGTGGGGAGGCTCTTCTTCTTTATAGGTGATGCCTAAGCCTCCGCCCAGATCAAGATATTTAATATCAAGACCCATATCTTTTAACTTCTCATAAAAATTCAAGACCTTGGTCAAGGCATCTAAAAACGGATCTATGCTGGTTAATTGAGAACCAATATGGCAATCAATGCCAATAGGCTCGATATTGGATAGTTCTTTAGCCAACTTATAAGTTTCCAGAGCTTGATCCATTGCAAGACCAAATTTATTTTTCTTAAGTCCTGTGGAAATATAGGGATGGGTCTGGGGATCAACATCCGGGTTGATGCGCAAACTGATCCGGGCTGTTTTGTCCAGGTCTTGAGCCACCTGGTTGATTTTCAAAAGCTCTTGTTGTGACTCCACATTAAACATCAAAATATCGGCCATGAGGGCTTCTTGAATCTCATGTGCGCGCTTGCCCACACCAGAATAGACAATCTTTTGCGGATCAACGCCAGCCCTTAAAGCCCTGAATAGCTCCCCGCCAGAAACAATATCCATACCGGCTCCCATTTCTGCCAGGAGCTTGAGGATACATAAATTGGAGTTGGCTTTCACCGAATAGCAGGTCAAATGGTTAATGCCTTCAAAAGCAGAATCAAATGCCTGGAAATGGCGGCGAAAAGTTTTGGCCGAATAAATATACAGGGGAGTATCGTACTCCCGGACAAGATCTGCAACAGGGATTTCCTCTGCATAAAGTTGACCATTTTTGTACTCAAAATAATGCATTTATATACTCCTTCTTGGTTTGTTGGTTGAGTAGGTTATTGGTTAATAGCTTATTCAACCACTCAACTATTCATCAACAGTCACTACATTAGATATAACATCGGGCAGGGCAGGGTAAACATTTCTCCCTTTGACTCTAACCCTATAATCTGTGTTTTTTTGTATCTGACAGTATTTGATGTACAGATCAGCCCCCTTGCGCATAATCTGCGGGGTATCAAGTTCAAACACGACACTTTGTTGGACCTGAAAGGGGCAAGCCGGACACTCTCCTTGCGGGCCGATCGGTTCAAGTTCTAGTGTTATCCTGGAAAGATTGGCATAGTTTCCCTTGATATAAATTTTAAGCCGGAGACATTTGTTGATTAATTTTGCTTCCTTGATTTCCAGAGCAAACTTTTCTTCAGAAACATCAGGTTCTGGCCAGACTCTTTTCCCACATCCCGTGGAGATAGTAGCTAAACAGAGTAACAAAATTATAGTTAAAACAGAATTTCTGAGTTTTTTATCCTTCATGGTAAAACTTACACCTTGCTCTTTCATACCTGTATCTCCCTATTTCCCTAACTTTTATAAACGGATTCATTATTCTTCTAGTTTTGAGTAACTAAAGCAAGCTGCTACGTTAGAGATTCTTCGGTCGCTTATTACGCTCCCTCAGAATGACGAGTATGGATGCACGTCATCCTATAAGCGATTTATTTCGTGCTCATTTGCTCAGTCGTAAGTGAAGGATTTCAACTAGCAATAATATCTTTCCATAAATCATTCCAATTGGGATTTTTTGACTGAATCAGCTCTAACTTCTTACATCTCTTCCAGCCTTTTATTTGCTTTTCTCTCCTTATAGCCTCTTCAATGCTATCAAAAATTTCATAATATACTAACTTATTAACATTATATTTATCGGTAAATCCTTTAACCATGTGTTTTTTATGCTCATATACTCTTCTTACTAAATCGTTCGTTACGCCAGTATAAAGTACTTTATCGCTTTTGTTGCTCATTATGTAGACGCAGCCACCCTTTTTCATAATTTTCTTATTCTTGAGATTCTTCGGTCGCTTATTATGCTCCCTCAGAATGACGAGTATGGATGCACGTCATCCTGAGTTCCGCTAAAAGCGGGACGAAGGATCTCATTGCTTGTCTCCATTTCGCATAAAAACCGTCATTCTGAGTCCCTCATCCATTCTCGCAGGCAATCACTTGCTTTCGTATCCACTTTTTTGAGGAATACTAACATATTATTGCTCGCTGACAGTTTTTACAAAAAAGAGTACGGGAGGAAGAATCTAAGAAGATTATTATCCTCCAAATCTTTTCTTCCAATCATACAAAATATTCAAGGCCATGACAGGAGTTAAATTATTCGGATCCAGGTTTTTTAGCTCATCTATAAGGGGGTGGGTTTTTGGTTTCGCAGAAGGGGATGGCTCAGTGTTAAGTCCGGGCAAAAAATGTTTTTTATTTTGAACCGTCACCTTATACCTTGCGCCTTTCTTTTCCAGGTCAGCCAAAATTTCTTTGGCCCTGGCAACCACGTTTTGTGGCACGCCGGCCAGTTTTGCCACTTCGATACCATAACTGCGATCAGCCGGTCCCGGAACCAATCGTCTTAAAAAGACAATATCTCCTTTCCACTCTTTTACAGCAATATTCAGGTTTTTTATTCCTGAAAGTTTTCCTTCCAAAGAAGTGAGCTCATGATAGTGGGTGGCAAACAAGGTCCTGATGCCCCCGTATTTTTGGGCCAAATCTTCAACCACTGCCCAGGCCAGGGATAGGCCGTCAAAAGTGCTTGTTCCCCTCCCGATTTCATCCAGAATAACCAGGCTCCTCTTGGTGACCTGCCTTAAAATGCGTGCTGTTTCAGTCATCTCCACCATAAAGGTACTTTGTCCCTGGGCCAGATTATCCGAAGCCCCGACCCGGGAGAAGATCCGGTCACACAGGCCGACAACTGCCTTTTCTGCCGGGACAAAAGAACCGATCTGAGCCAGGATGCATATAATGGCTGTCTGACGTAAAACCGTTGACTTTCCAGCCATGTTCGGGCCGGTAATGAGCAGAATCTTACTTTGCTCATCCATGTAAAGATCATTGGGAATATAGTTGGCCCGTCCCTGAACCGCTTCTATTGCCGGGTGCCGTCCGGCTTTGATGTCTAAAACAAGCTCTCCGCTAAGTTCCGGTTTTGTCCATTCCCATTTGCGAGCCGCCTGGGCCAATCCCTGCCAAAAATCGAGCCTGGCCAATATATCGGCCATCTGCAAGAATCTCTGTCTCTTTCCGGCAACTTTCTCCCTTAAATCAAGAAAAAGGTTGTATTCTTTTGCCTTTCTCTTTTCCGCTGCGGAAAAGAGACGTTCCTCCAGCTCTTTCAGTTCAGCAGTTATAAAACGTTCACTGGCAACCAGGGTCTGTCTGCGCTCAAAATGCTCTGGAATCTTGCCCTTAAAGGCTTTGGATAATTCAAAGTAATAGCCAAAAACCTTGTTATAGCCCATTTTTAATTTGGGCAGGTCATTTTGTTCCTGTTCTTTTTGCAGTAATTCTTTCAGCCTGGCCTGACCATGTTCCGTAAGATCAATAAGTTGATCCAGTTCAGGGTCATAGCCCTGGCGAAACAAACCTCCCTCGGTAATGAGATGATTTGGATTGTCCTTTAATGACCTTGACAATAACTCATAGGTATCGCCCAAGTCGTCCCAGGTGGCCAAAATTTTCCTTAAATATCTTGGCAAGTCATCATCAGGATTAAATAATTTTTTTATTTGAGGTAGAATGGACAGGCTTTGGCGCAATGCTACAAAGTCTTTAGGGGTACACCTATTTAAAAATATCCTGGTACTTAAACGCTCCAGGTCAAAAATTTTGTCCAGGTAGGTTCTTAATTCTTCTCTTAACCTATCCTGATTAAAGAAAAATTCGACCACCTCCTGGTTTTTCAAGATAATAGCCTTATCCTTCCAGGGCTGGGACAATCTTTGTCTTAAAAGCCTGCCCCCCATGGGAGTTAAGGTATTATCCAGCGCATGCCATAAAGTGCCTGGCCCTTTTCGTCCGTCAAGTCGTTTAAAAAGCTCCAGATTTCTTTCTGTAACCTCGTCTAGAAGAAGATACCTGGTTAAATTCAGTGGTTTAAAAGGGCAGAGATGGGTTAATTTTTCTTTTTGGGTTTGAACGAGGTACATCAATAAGGCCCCGCAGGCCTTGATCAGGACAGGTTTGTCCGCAAGATCCAGGACATCGAGAGTTGCTACTTTCTGGGACTTTTTGATTAATTCAGTACCGGACTTAAGGTCAAAATAGGAAGTAGGGGGAAGCTCATTAATACGAGCTTTGAATTCAGAGTAGGAAGCAGGTAATTTATACCCCTGGGGAAGTAAAATTTCTTTGGGGTCAATCTTGACTACCCATTGCCAGATTTGCTCTTCTTTTTTCAGGACAAGTCCGGTCCACTCTCCAGTAGAAAAGTCTGCCCAAGCCAGACCGCCTTCCTGTTTTTGACTATCCCAGACAAGCGCGGCCAGATAATTATTGTCCTTGGCTGTTAAATTGGCATCTTCCACAACAGTGCCTGGAGTCAGAATCCTGGTCACAGCCCTTTTGACCAGTCCTTTGGCCTTTTTGGGGTCTTCCACCTGTTCACAAATAGCCACTTTATAGCCCTTATCCAGAAGCTGGCGTAAATATTCCTCGACAGCATGATGGGGGACGCCGCACATGGGTACCTGTATTTCGGCGTTGGGATTGCGGGAGGTGAGGGCTATTTGTAATTCTCTGGCAGCAACCTCTGCATCTTCAAAAAAAAGCTCGTAAAAATCGCCCATGCGAAAAAAAAGGAGCGCACCAGGGTTTTCTTCCTTAATGCGCAAGTATTGCTCCAGCATGGGGGTGAGCTTGAGCGATGTTTTGTCAGGCATGTCTCTAGTCATTTAATCTTGTGCGAAAAGAAATAGAATGCCAGCTATGGCAACGAGGGCAGACAAAAAATATCTGTTCCCGTTTTAACCCACACCGGGAACAGATAAATCTTTTTACCAGGCGGGCCTTTTTGAGAAAAAACTCCAGTTGCACCCGAAAGCTATCGGTTAACTCCTGCTCTTTTTGAGTTAAAGCCAGGAGTTCCAGCCTGGCAGGCCAAAAATCCGGTCCCAGAACCAAGGTCTTTTCCAGCCAGTCTTTAGCCTGTTCTTCATTTTCAGAAGCTATTAAAAACAAGGCAGAGTAAAAGCAGAGCAGAATATCCTGGTCGGTTTCGGAAATTATTTCGACCACAATCTGGCTACATTCAGGATCAATTAAAGGTTTTGATGAGTTATCATTGAGACTGCGGGCAAATTGATACAAACCTTCCAAAAGTACAAATTTAAGGTTGGGTGAAACATTTACCAGAGCCTGACTTAAATTTTTGGACAATGAACGCCAATTTCTTTTCTGATAATTTCTAATGATTAATTCAAGCCATGCTTCTACACTGCCAGGATAGACTTTTAAGGCCTTGCGCAAAGCTTTTTGGCCTAAATCGCTTTCCTGACGGGCCTTCAACTGCTTGGCCCAGCGCACCAAGTAGTGGGCCTGAGGGATTAATTGGTCAAGCCGGGAGTAATAGTCAGCCGCCTTTTTAAAATCATTGCTATCAGCAAATAGTCTAGCCAGAGCCCCAAGAATTGCCGGTTCAGGGCCGACAATCTTTTGTGCCTTTTCAAAAGCGTATAGAGCACGATCCACCAAACCCGCCCTTTTAAAATCATTACCCAATTCATACCAAGCCCTGGCTTTAAACTGATCGTCAAGGTTTGGACGGGCAATTAGGGTCTGTCTGATTTGAATGGCCCGTTCAATCTCACCCTGGGCCCTGAACAAGTTACCCAATGCCAAGTAGATTTCTACGGCATCTGGATTATTTTTGACTACCCGACTGAGTTCACCAATAGCCGCAAAAGTATCTCCTGAAGGTAAAGGGTAACTTTCATTAAGATTTATGAAAGAGTTGTTGTCCTTCAGTCTTTTCTTTTTGAGTCTAGAGAACCAGCCACGGACCGACATAGAAGATTTAAGAACCCGTAGTTTCAGAATCAGTTGAAAATCTTTCTTCTTCTAGGGGCATATTGCGTAATGAGTTGACCTCTTTTTCAAGATCGGCAATCTTGCTTTTGCAAACTCTTAACTGCTTGGAGAGTTTAATTTTTTCGGCAAGAAAGTAGAATAGAGAGATAAAAGCACCGACTACAAAGGCTATTAGAATCAGAAGATAAATAGGTATTTCCCGGCTCTCGAAATGGTTACCCAAAATATCAAGTTTTAAGGACAAAGACATAGATAAAAGCTCTGTGTTCTGAACAAAAAAGAGCATGGAAAAGAAGAAGATCAAAACCAGGATAGCGACTTTTACATAACGCATACCAGTCTCCTTTATAAATGTTTAAGGGTTAGGAGATATTACGATTTAACCTTTTCAAAATAGGGTTTAAGCTTGCCATAAGTTGTTCGCAAATGTTCGGGAATAACCATGGTTTCACTCATAACAGCCATGAATGAATGGTCTCCGATCCAGCGAGGAACAAGATGAAAATGCAGGTGTTCTTCAATGCCAGCTCCGGCAGCTTCCCCGATATTTAGACCTATATTAATGCCATGGGGATTAAAAGCTTTTTTCAAAATATCCGTACAAACCTGCATATAATCCATCATCTCATGGGCTTCTTCTCTTGAAAGCTCTGTTAAGCACTTTACGTGTCTATAGGGGGGTACCATGAGATGTCCGCTACTATACGGGTATTTATTCATGATCACAAAACAAAATTTTCCCCTATGTAGAACCAGCCTTTGTTCGTCTTCATCGGTATGCTCAGGCAAACAAAAAACACATTCCTCAGGCTTAGGCCCCAGAATGTACTCAATTCTCCATGGCGCCCAGAGAGTTTTCATAATTTTGAATTCTTAAAGTAAAGGTTTAAGGTTTTGGTTTCGTGCTCAAAAAAATACGGTCTAATTAACCGAAAAAAATAGCTTTTTTAAATTACAAAATTTGGCTTAAAAACTTCTTTGTTCTTGGGTGCTCGGGTTTAGTAAAAAAATGCTCAGGTGTACCAACTTCTAAAATCTGACCTGCATCCATAAATACCACCCGGTCGGCAACCTGGCGAGCAAAACCCATTTCGTGAGTTACTACCACCATGGTCATGCCCTCCATTGCCAAGTTTACCATGACATCAAGCACTTCACCAATCATTTCCGGGTCAAGGGCTGAAGTTGGTTCGTCAAAAAGCATAATTTTGGGATTCATGGCCAGGGCCCGGGCTATGGCCACGCGTTGTTGCTGTCCCCCGGACAACTGTCCGGGATAAGCATTGGCCTTATCTCGGATGCCCACCTTTTCCAGGAGTTTAAAAGCTATATCTTCAGCCTCTTTCTGAGGAATTTTCTTTAATTTTATCGGAGCCATGGTCAGGTTTTGCAGGACAGTTTTATGGGGGAAAAGGTTAAAGTTTTGAAAAACCATACCTAGCTCCATACGCACCTTATTAATATCACATTTACCATCAGTGATATCCTGGCCATCGACAATAATTTTTCCGCGATCAACGCTCTCTAGGCGGTTAATGGTGCGAAGGAGGGTGCTTTTCCCTGATCCACTCGGCCCGATAATAACCACCTTTTCTTGTGGTTTAATATCAAGCGATACATTATTTAAGGCAATTACCTGGCCAAAATATTTGTAAATATTTTTGATTTGAATAATCGGAGTTTTATCACTCATAAGGCTTCATCTTTTCTTCCATGATGCTCACCATTTTGGACAAAATCAAGGTAATAAGCAAGTAAATGAGAGCGATCATGGTGTATGTTTCAAAATAAGCAAAGGTTTCGGTCGCAAACTCTCTTCCTCGCCGTAAAAGATCGGCTACAGCCAAAATTGAAACCAGAGATGTATCTTTGAGCAAGGCTATGAATTCATTACCCACCGGAGGCAGGATCGTGCGCATGGCCTGGGGGATGATTACGTAAAACATGGTCTGCGTGCGATTAAATCCCAGCGATCTTGCCGCTTCTGTTTGTCCATGATCAATGGACTCTATGCCGGCACGAAAAACTTCCCCCATATACGCCCCATAGCAGATTGTCATGGCTAGTACTGCCGCCAAAAAAGGGGGGACTTGAACAAAACTGCCCAGGGCATAATAGATGTAAAAAAGTTGAACCAGGAGGGGAATGCCTCGAATTACTTCAACATAAATAGAAGCAATAAGATTAACAAACCGATTACGGGCTATTCTACCTAAACCGGTCAACAGGCCCACAATCAAAGATAAGGCTATGGATAAAAAGGTTACCTCAAAAGTAACCAAAATTCCATCCGGAACAAATTTTAAAATACGTAAATAGGGGTCCGGCTTAAAGGCGACCAGGAGTATTATGGTCAGCAATGCCCCAATGAGAGTTATTCGCCAAGCCGTTACCAGGCCTTTATCTTTTGGCGAGGGTATAGCTGCACCGTCAGTGACGTCAATTTTAATTTCTTTGTCTCTATTCATCGGCCATGTGTATGCTTAAAAAATAGAGGCCGAGAGAGTTCTCGGCCCCGGAATCATTTAGTTGCTTCCAAACCACTTCTCTTTAATTTGTTTCTCAATGCCCTTGGCTTTAACTGCACGGATACCTTTATTAATTAAATCCAGAACTTCTTTATTCCCTTTCTTTACTGCAATACCATAATATTCATCACCTGAGTCTATAATAGCCCCAATCTTTAATTTTTCAGAAAATTTTGGTTCTCTAAGCGCATACTGGGCAGCAACAGGATCGTCACAAACAACACCATCAATACGGCCATTTAAAAGATCCTGCATGGCCAAACCGATTTCATCATAAGACTTGGCAACAACTCCTGGAACTTTTTTAACGGCAAAATAACCAGTGGTGCCGATTTGGGCTCCAACAACTTTTCCTTTCATGTCTTCAAGGCTCTTGGCTTTGCTTTCTTTGGGCACAACCAGACCCTGGCTGACTTTAAAATATGGTTCGCTGAAATCCATGGCTTTTTTCCGTTCAGGAGTAATACTTACTGAAGAACAGATGGCATCGTAATTGCCCCCGGCAAGGCCGGCAAAGATCCCATCCCAGGCTGTGTTTTTGAATACCGGAGTAAATCCAGCTTCCTTGGCTGCAGCCTTCATGTAATCAATGGAATAACCAACAATTTCTTTGTCTTCATTGACAAATTCCATTGGAGGCCAAGTGGCGTCCACTGCAAAGACAATAGTCCTGGCTAGAGCCGTCTGGGAAAAGATTAAACAAAAAGCCATCAACATAAAAAATTTTTTAAACATTTCGCATCCTCCTAAAAATTTTGCAAAGTTTCAAGAAAGGGTTTCAGAAAAGGCTCGGGTTAAACAAACTTGGTTCTGTTAATTTATTGCCCTTTTTTGGTCAAGAAATGTTACAAGTATATGACCATAAAATTTTAAACTTTGGGCTTTACCTCCCGATTTATAATCTTTTTTAGCCATTCAAGCTGACTTTTCCGGTCACTAGCTAAACCATCTACCTGAGCAGCACGCAATTCTCTTAAAATTTGTCCATAAACAGGACCTGGCTCAACACCCAACTCCTTTAAATCTTTTCCGGTAATCAAGACCGGCAGTTGACGCAACCTGGTTACAAAAAGAGAAATATTTTTGCGCATTTCATCTTTTTGACTTTTGGCCATTAAATACAGCAAGCCTTCCAAGGGGAGGGGGTCTAAAATAAAGTAGAGATCGCTTAATTTTTGCTGCCCTTGCTGCCATTTGTAAATTTTGGCAGCTGTTTCATTGATCTGCCTCTGTAACCCCAAAAGATTCTCTTCTTCCTTTTTGGAAAAATTTAACCTTTTGGTAATGAGTTTAGTTTGGTCGTCATTGAATGTGCTACATAAACCCAAAAAATAAACCAGCCACTTTTCTACCTTTTCTTCCAGGTACAAAAGCTTGTGCCAACTCAGAACCTTCTCAATTTCACCAAGAATTTTCAGTATATTCGGTGTTAAATTGAGCAGTGGATGAATAGCCTTCAGTAGACCAAAACCATCCATGCGTTTTAGACAGGCCAGGGGATTGTTTTCGGCAAAGATCATTTTCAGTTCCTGAAAAATTCGCCGGCCGGACAACCTGGGGAAAATATTTAAGTTTATCGCATTCTTAATTAGTCGTTCAGTCTGCTTGCCTATGCGAAAGCCAAAACGTTGTTCAAAGCGGATGGCCCTGATTATGCGGGTGGGATCTTCCACAAAACTCAAGGCATGCAGGACGCGAATTACCTTTTCTTTTAAGTCTTTTTGTCCGCCAAAAAAATCGACCATCTTGCCAAACTGGTCGGGATTTAAGTGGACAGCCAGGGCATTTATGGTAAAATCCCTGCGATACAGGTCCATTTTTATGCTGGACAACTCCACAGTGGGTAGGGCGGCAGGGTACTCGTAATATTCCAATCTGGCCGTGGCCACATCTATACGCTGACCATTTTCCAGGATAACCACAGCCGTCCTGAATTTTTGATGTGCTCTCACCCTTCCTTTAAGTTTTGCGGCCAATTTTTTGGCAAAGGCAATACCATCTCCCTCGACCACCAGGTCTACATCCAGATTGGGCTGGTTAAGTAAAATGTCACGGACAAAACCTCCGACACAAAAAAGCTCATACCCCATTTCCTGGGCGAGCTTACCGGCAAGTTTCAGGAGGTTATACAAGTCCTTGGGCAGACGATCCCTTAAAAGGGAAGAAATGTTTCGTTCTCTTTTCTTTTCCGAGAAAAGGGCTTCTGGAATACGGCCCGGTTCTTTGATTAAAATATTGATAAGATCTGTGCGTGTAATAACCCCAATGACCTGTTCATTTTCAATAATAGGCACAAGCCTTTGTCTCTGGCCCAGGATGATCTCAATAACTTGGTACAGATCATCTTCAGGGCCCAGGGCTACGAATTCACGCAACATGTATTCCTTGACAGGCACATGGCCCAGGCCATGACTGACTGCCTTTTCAGCCAACTGGTGTTCAAGAATGCCTACACATTTCCTGGTCTTTTCATCCAAAATTGGTACTGCCTTGAGGCCAAATCGAGTCATCAGTTCCGCGGCCTGGGCCATGGTTTTATTTTTCTCCGTACAGATAGGGGGACTGGACATAAGGTCCTTGACCAGGTTTTTAGGGGTTATCTGAGAATAGAGAAGGGCAAAAAGTTCATCTTTGACCTGAGCCGGAGTCCTGTCTTTAATAGTGGCAGAGGCAGCAAAAGGATGTCCTCCACCACCCAGGGACGAACATATCCGGCCTACATCTACTTCCTTGGTTCTGCTCCTGGCAACTACATGAATCCGATCCTGCATGCGACCTATGGCAAAGAGAACCCGAATATTTTCCATGTCCAGGAGTTTATGGGCTAGCAGGGCAAAATCCCCCACATAATAGTCCAGAGATACCTCGGCTACGACAATTTCTACCCCGTTTATTTTATGTGTAGTAGCGGATTCCAACAGGGCGTTAAGAATAGAAATCTGTTCAGCGCTTAAATCGCGATTGATCATATCTGAGATGATATTCAAATCCATGCCCTTTGTTTTTAACCAGGCCGCAGCCAGAAGGTCATGTTCTGTGGTGGAATTGAAAGTAAAGCAACCTGTATCTTCATACAGCCCCAACCCCAGAATTGTGGCCTCGTCATCGCTCAGGTCTATTTTTTTATCCTTTATAATATGAGTAAGTATGGCTGTGGTTGAGCCCCAGGGTTTGATTATATTTATTTTTCCCTGAATATCTTCTTCAGAATCGGGGTGGTGATCATAAATATGGATTTCGAGACCAGGATTATCCAGGATAGCTTGGACGTGAGAGACTCTGGATTTTTGCCTGGTATCGACAATGACCAGTTTTTTCACCTGCGCACAGTCAATGTCTTTAATAGATTTAAAATTATATAAATATGTTGCACTCTGAATAAAAAAATTTTTGATATTTTTTTCCTGACTACCTGGAAAAATGAGCACTGCTTCAGGATGTAATTTACTGGCCGCAACCATAGCTGCTAAGGCGTCGAAGTCAGCATTCAAGTGACAGGTAATAATAATCTCGGCTTTGATCTTTGATTTTTTCATAATTTAGTAAGTAGTTAAAATAGTTAACTGAGTGACTGAATAATTATAGGTTTGATGTTTGTATGTACAAAAAAAATATCTCAACTTTCTGAGTTAATTTGCGAGCGCATTTTCTTCAATGCTGACAAAGACTTGGACACATCTAAGGCTTGCTTGCGGGCTGTGCATAATGGGGTTAGTCAATAGAATATTATTTAATGCCTTTTCTGTTGTTATGATGGGTTTCGAAAGTTCGATGGAACAACCTCCCTATGCACAGCACTTCCGCAATCTTCGCCAAGATGTGTTACCCAACCCGTTTGTAATGCATTTCAGAAAATGCACTCTTCAATTGTGTAGTAATTTGAGGATGTTAATCGTGTCAGAAAGTTGAGAAAAATATTTTTAAACAATCGCCAGATATTAATACACATGCCGATAGTCACGTTTTAGAAGTTTCAACAAAATCATCACAAGTCAACCTATTAAAATAACTCAACTATTTAACTAAATTAAAGTCACGCGGATGAAATTTTTTATGTATATCCAGTAGCCTGCTGGTTTGTATGTGGGTATAAATTTCCGTGGCACTTATATCAGCGTGCCCCAGCAAAATTTGTACTGTACGCAGGTCAGCTCCTCCTTCCAGAAGGTGGGTGGCAAAGGAGTGCCTTAAAGTATGCGGGGAAATTGTTTGTTTGAGTCCGGCCAATTTTGCATATTTCTTGATGATTTTCCATACTCCCTGTCGAGTCAAGGCCTTTCCCGAACGGTTTAAGAAAATATAATCTTCTTTAGGCGTGAATTTCTGCCTCCATATTTTCAGATAGGTATTCAACCACTTACCAGCGGTTAAATGAATGGGAACCAGTCTTTGTTTGCTTCCCTTACCCCATATTTTTAAGAGCCCAACCTGCTCGTCGTAATCTAATGGCTTGAGTGCAATCAGTTCGGAAACCCTTAACCCTGCCGCATACATAAGTTCGAGCATGGCTTTGTCTCTGAAACCAAGCTTTGTATTCGGCTTTGGAGCCATTAAAAGCTTATTGACCTCTGGTACAGTCAAAGCTTTGGGTAAGAGGCGAGGGAGTTTGGGATTTTCTAAAAACTGGGCTGGATTTTCAGGTATAAGATTTTGTTCCTGCAAAAAGGCATAAAAACCACGCAGGGCAGCCATATGGCGAGCCAGGGTCCTGCTTTGTAAACCCTTCTGGCGTAAAAAAAGAAGATACAGAAAAAGAATGTTTTCGCTAACTTTAATCAAAGAATAATTTTTATTGATTAAAAAACTTTGAAATGACTTTAAATCCGTAGCATAAGCTTCAACGGTTTTGGGTGATAACCCCTTGACCACGAGAAGATGCTCGAGAAAACTGTCTATTGCGTCTGTAGCGTCCATTGAGTCCTTTTTTGAGTCTTGAATTCTTTTTTGCCCGAAGTTTTGGAATTTACACATCATCCCTTGCAGCCTCAAGAGGAAAAATATAATATATTCAGGTTGCGCAATTAATAATTATAAACTCAACACATCCAATGAAATCTGTAAACGCATATATTGGGCTTGGTTCAAATTTAGGCAGCCAACCGGAAAAAAACTTATCGTTGGCCATAAATGAAATCCGGTCACTGGAAGGGGTACGCATAACCAAAAAATCTAAAATTTATTGGACCGAACCACAAGGCCTTAAAGACCAGCCTTGGTTTGCCAACCAGGTCATAAAAGCGTCCTGTACCAGGAAATGGACAGCACATAACTTGCTCAGCGCCTTACTTGCCATTGAAGACAGGTTGGGGCGAAAACGGCTGCAGAAATGGGGGCCTCGAAAAATTGATCTGGATCTGTTGCTTTTTGATCAGGAAATAATGAACACTGAGTTTTTAACTCTTCCTCATCCAGAACTAAAAAACAGGGCCTTTGTACTTGTTCCGCTTTTAGAAATTAGTCCTGATCTTCAACTGCCGGATCAAACAAAAATTAAAGACATTATTCAAAATTTATCCTACAAATTTGAGAAAAATAAAATCTGGCAAGACTAGACTTTTAGAGCCTGTGGCCGAACCTTTTTATCAATTAATTTCCAAGGTTTTATTTCTGTCAGCGGTTTCTTTCATGCTGGTACAAAGACTTGGATTCATCTAAGTCTTGCTTGCAGACAGAGCATAATGGGATATTTTGGGTAAACAAATATTCTTTTTATTTTTATTAAGGTAATTCGAATTTAATAATGTCAACAATTTTAACAGCTTAACAATTTAAGACAACTAAAACTTAAACCAAAACTTTAAGAAAAGGAAGGGGGAAATGATTAAGTTACTAATTTTCGTTGTAGCCGGTTATTTTCTTTTCAAACTTCTCACTAATGACAAAAAGAAAAAGAAAGAAATGCAAGAAAAGAAAAAAGAAAATTTGGCCGCTAACGGAATAATGGTTAAAGATCCAATTTGCGGAACTTACGTGCCTAAAGACGGAGATATCAGGGTCAGGCAGGGAGAAAATGTATATCATTTTTGCTGCTATGAGTGTCGGGACAAATTTTTAAAGCAAATTGAGCAAGGCTAACCATCGATTAAGATCGAACCCTAACAAGGAGAAAAAGTGAAATTTTTTCTTGATACTGCAAACATTAATGAAATCAAAAGAATTCAGGAATTTGGACTTGTCGACGGAGTCACAACCAATCCCACTTTGCTGGCAAAAGAAGGAGGCAGGTGGGAAGAAATTGTCGAGTCAATCTGTAAGCTTGTGGATGGTCCGGTACACTTGGAAGTAGTGAGCACAAATGCCAGAGACATTGTCCGGGAAGCCAAAGACTTGATCAAATTTGGTCCCAATGTGGTGGCCAAAATTTCTATGAGCATGGAAGCAATCGAAGCCGTGCGTATTCTTTCCTCCATGGGAATTCCAACAAATGTAAGCCTGATTTTTTCTCCACTCCAGGCCCTGATGGCTGCAAAAGCAGGAGCCAACTACGTCAGTCCATTCGTAGGCCGTTTGGATGATCTTGGCCATGATGGCATGGAACTGGTTTCACAGATCATATCTATTTTTGAAAATTATGGCTTTGATACAGAAGTGATCGTGTCGAGCATCAGACATCCGGGTCATGTTTTAGATGCAGCCTTAATGGGAGCAGACATTGCCACCATCCCATTCAAAGTAATTCAAAAATTGAGTCATTATCCGGAATATTTTTACAGCTCATAACCCCCCCAATTTATTTTCTCTTAGCGGCTTTTATAGCCGCTTTTTTTAAAATCTAAACTTGTCTCATAATGTTAATTATGTAAACTTTAAAAAATATCTTGAGCAAAACCCCAAGGATTGGCAAGCTTGCGAAAGCACCCTATTACAAGTACGATTCGCCTTTTTTCAGGTTCTTACCGACCTGGGCGATCTTTAATTTAGTTTTTTAACCAAAAACCAATGTGTAAGATTGCCACGGGCACTGAAGCTGCCATTGCAATGACAATCTTGCACCTGTCATTGCGAGCTTAAGCAAAGTGCAGCGAAGTAATCTCAAAGTTTAAACTGCAAAAAATTCGCTTAATTCAGGTTCCTGATTTTAGATTTTTGTCTGGCAAGGAGAAAAACAGATGATAAAAAAAATATGCCTGGGCATGGCCATCATGATTGTTTTGCCAACAGTATGTTTAGCTGCAAAAAAAGAAAAGATAACTTACGAAGAGTGGCTTTTAAACTTCAAGGCTTACGATGCTTACGTGCGTTATTTACAAACAAAAAACCCTACACCTGACTCCATAATTAGCCAAGCCAAACTTTTACTGACCCTAAACAGGCCACGCCGAACTTTAGACGTTTTAAAACAGTTTGAAACATTACCAAAATTCGAAGGCCAAAGATTATGGCTTATGGCCAGAGCTTATCGCATGTTGGGTGAATATGACCGTGCAATATCCAATTTTGTTCTGGCTGCAGAATATTTTTCAAATCCTGAGTTAGTTAAGTTATTCTCACAGGAAAAGGAACTGGATAGGCTATGGCGTGATGTATGCACTAAATGGTTTTGGGAAAGTCTTTATGTGCAAAGAAAAGCCGAGCAGGCTAAACTATTAAATTCGGCAGTACAGCTAGCTAGAAAAGTATGGCCTGAACAGGAGTTATGGACCAGGTTTGCAAGTAGCTTATCTCAGCCGGAAAAAAATCTAACTTATTATGATGAACAGATCCCCTATCTACTGGCCAAAGCTTTGTCTGCCCAGAGCATCAAAAACTGGTTTTTGAGCTCTAACCATTTAAATAAGATAACTACCTTAAAGATTAGAAACTTTTGGACAAGACTAGAGAAACTTATTCAGGACCCGGTTAGTTCTCTAGTCGAAATAGATTTGCAAGCCTTTAAAAGTTATGCTTTTTTTGAAGTTTATGGCTATGAATTAAAGAAGATAATCCCCAAATACTGGTTTGTATCAAGCCTTGATCTTCCATCATGGAACGACTTCCTGGATCAATTAAAAAATTTATCTCCGCAAGCAGGCCTGAAACTTATTGAAAATGAGCTCTCTTCCTCGCTTTTATCCTCCCGGATTAAATCAAATTTAAAAGTCCTTTTGTTTATCTATCAAATTCAGACAGATAAGTTTGACCAGGCTTTAAAAACCTGGGCTATTCTGGAAAATTACAAGGATATTCCCTTAAGCCTTGCATTGTGCGCAGCCTTGCTTGCTAAAAGTGTTCATCCTCTTGCTCCCTATCCCAGCTATCTCTACCCAATTTCCAAAGACCTTCTCCAGGCAGCATGTCTTGGCTCTGGTTCAACTTTGTCCGCTCCTTTTTGGCTGGAAACAGATGAAAAAAAGGCGGCCGACCTGCTTTCAATTTATCCCTTGGACCGTTTACTCAGTTACCTGGGCTGGAAAAACCAATTAGAAAAACAAAAGAGCAACCTGGCAGCAAAACATCTGGCCTTTTTGTTTCCCAAAACTCCTGCCGGTCAGGAGGGATTTTTATCCCTGGCTCGTGCTGCCTATAAAAACGGGCACAAAACACTGGCCTGGAAATATTTGCAAAATATACAGGAAGATCTACTGGATTCCGGTAAACAAGTGGATTTAATCGAGGCCAAGGCAGGTATTTTAATGGATTTAGGCCAAACTCAGGAGTCTCTAAAAACATATACCCTGCTTTTAAATAAAGCCCCGGAGAGATTATCCGCAGAGAAAAAATTAAAGCTGGCTCTTTTGGCCCAGCAGAGCAATAAATGGGAACTGGCGGAAAATATTTTAACTAATTTATGGCAAGAAAGAAAAAACCTCTCCCCTGCCCTGCAGGCAGAAATTCTATTTTGGCTGGGTGAAGGTGCCCAATATCAGGGTAAAACTGACCAGGCCCTGGACTATTACCTGAAATTAGCCTGGCAGTTTCCTGAACAAAATATTTGGGCCATCACTGCCCTGTACCGTGCCGGACAAATATATGAACAGAAAGGAATGCTTCAAGCGGCAAAAAACTTATATCAAACAGTTTTAAAAAATGCAGATCGCAAGACTCAAAAAGAAGCTGCCAAACAACGGCTTACTTCCATAGAGGTCAAAGAAAAGAGGCAAGTTGGAGAAAGTGGGATAATGTTTTAATATATTATACGCTTACAAACGTTTCAAAATTTTCCGGGGTAATCAGTTGGGTGCTGCTTTCTGGATATATAGATTAAACCCCTTTCCTGTGCGTAGCTCAGGGAGCTTTCTTGCTGTACGCCCAGCTCGGGCATACAGCAAGAACCTCTGTGTCTCCGTGGCTCTAGCGACCAACGGGAGAGGGCGAGAAATTCAAAAATTAGCCGGGGGGCGTCAGTGTACCTGTTGGATAGGCTCGATTTAGTCGGTTATATCCAGGGGTTTTGGCCTTGTTTTCCAGCGTTTATGCATCCAGAACCATTGCTCAGGGTATTTCTTGACCATTTGTTCCACTTTCTGGGTATAAAACCGGGCAATTTGGGCAATTTGTTCCTGTCTTGAGCCCTCTAACTCTCTTGTATCCAGAGGCGAAAATGAATAAAATTTATATTTATGCCCTGGAAGGCGCACTAGAAATGCAGGCCATACCAAAGCTTTGCCCCGCAAGGCTAAAAGGGCCGGTCCCATATTTACCGCTGCTTTTTTGTTTAAAAAGGGAATAAAAATGGCTTCATTTTGCAGACAATTGTGATCAACCAAAAAAGCACTTGCTCCTCCCCTTTTTAAACAACGCAACACCCGAGGAGCTGCCCGCCGATGTTCAATAATTTCCACCCCACTCTGACTACGCTGATGCTTAATTAGGTTTCCAAGTGCCCTATCTTTGGGCAAACGGACTACAATCTGGCTAGGTCTTGGGTGCATAAACAGTTTCATAAGACCTGCCATCAGTTCCCAAGCCCCTAAATGAGCGCTTACAGCCACAACGGGTCGCTTGGTATTTCGTATCAGGGATAAACTTTCCTGGTCATGGATAATCAAATTTTCCTGCCAGAACCTGAAATCGACTTTGCGTGTGAGAAAAATTTCTAAAAATGACTGGCCTGTTTGCTCAAAGCTGGACAGGGCTAATTTTTTGGCCTGAAGCCTATCCAGATCGAGCCTTTCAGCTATAGTTTGGACAGCGTAATCCTTTCTGCCAGGCAACATAAGCCATAAAAGTCGACCGATTGCCCTGCCAAATCTTGCGCAGCCCTGAAAACTTAAGTGTTGGCCTGATAAGAATAAAAGATTGTAAAGAAGTTCCTGCATTTCTTGTTTACTTGAGTAGGTTGTGTATCGGGTTATACGGAAACATATTTTATTATATCCCTCGCCCGTTCGTCCTACCAAAGGCCGGACTCACTAGAGGCACAGAGGCACGGAGAAGAAATTTGACCCAGGCCTGAGTCAGCCCTGGGCCAAATGTTTATCCCTTCGCTTCGCTCAGGGAAAAGTAAAATTTTATTGAACTAGCCCGTAAGGGCTGGAGTTTTTTTGCCAGGGCTCGCTGGCAAAAAAAGATTTCTCTGCGTCTCGATGCCTCTAGCGACCAACGGGAGCGGGCGTGAAATTCTTAACCCTGTGATAGCTTACGGCTGAGTAGGTTAAGTAAATCGAGATGGTCAGCGGTTAATCATTCACTCTCTTACTAAACGACTAAACTTTTTAACTTATTCTCTAACTTTAACGCCTCTTGTTCCAAAAATTCAGGATCAAAATTTTCAGGGACCAGGTATGGTTGACCATATATGACTTCGCACGAGGACAAAGGCAGAGGTAACTGAAATTTATCCCAGGCCCTATTAAAAACATAAGCCCGGCTCATTTTTACCCGAACCGGCACAATGGGCACCTTATTTCTGGCTGCCAGGAAAATAGCCCCCTTTTTCACCTTATGCCTTGGCCCTCTGGGCCCATCTACTGTAAAGACAGCGTCTTTTTTGAGATTATTCATCATCTTTGCGGCCATAAGCAATGCTCTAAGTCCTTGCCTGGAACTAGAACCGCGGGCCAGATTAAAGCCAAAGCGTTTTAAAACCTGGGCCAAAAGTTCTCCGTCCTGGCTAGCGCTTACAACAGCTATAACGCCTTCATGACGGTGCAGATAGCAAAGGGGAAATAATTCATTATGCCACAAGGCAAAGACAACAGGTTGTTTTTGCCTTGTGGCCTGAACAGGTTTATAGGACACCCTGGAATAATTCAAAGTCTTTGACCAGAATTTGACCAGGAATGAAAGAATCGGAGCAATTTTTTCGGGTGAAATCTTCATTTTAACTCCCTGAAAATTGGAATATATTTGGATAACTGACTCAAGGCAAGGTTTAAAAAGAATGATTTTATTGACCTTGGCGGTCTGATTACTTTAATCTTCTAATATTTCTATATACTTTTATTATTGTCGTTTTCTATGATTAAAGTAAAAATCTATAGACAGATTCTATTTGACCGCGTTTTTAAACTCAGTCATGAAATTAGAGGAAATTTTTAAATGTCGCAGGGTTAAAGTAGTTCAAAGGAGAAGATTATGAGTGAAAAAATTTTGCACTGTCAGGGCTTACCCTGCCCGCAACCGGTTTTAAAGTGTAAACAGGCTTTAGAGGAAGAAAAGCCAGAAAAGCTCATTGTCTATGTGGACAATGAACCAGCTAAAGAAAATGTAACCAGATTTTTAAACATGCAAAACTATAAACTGCTGGCTACTGAAAAAAAAGGGAATGACTGGCTGATTGTCGCCACATGTACTCCCCAGGAGCAAAAAACTGACGACCTTTCTGAACAAAAGAGCAAGCCAGAACCAAAAACATCGCAAGGCGAGCTCAAGACCCTTATCTTCATAACCAAAGATAAAATCGGGATGGGTGATGACCAATTAGGCCATAAATTAATGGTCAACTTTCTGGCTACCTTACCTGAAATGGATAAGCTATGGCGAATTATTTTAGTTAATTCAGGGGTTAAGCTGGCCACTGACAATAGCCCGGTGCTTGAGTCTTTGCAGCAACTTGAGCAGGCAGGTGTGTCAATTTTAGTATGTGGAACATGTCTTGATTTTTTTCAACTCCTGGATCAAAAGAGGGTCGGACAGACCACGAATATGCTTGATGTGGTCACCAGCCTTCAACTAGCGGATAAAGTCATAACCATTTAACAAGTACCTTAAGTGAGCTAGAATTTAATGTCTGAAGAAACAATTAAAATTGGCCAGATTTCTTATTTAAATATCTGGCCAATTTTTTATTATTTAAAAAGGCTCCCTTTTAAAGATAAGATACGTTATATCTCTGGGCACCCTGCCTGGCTAAACCAGATTTTGCAAAAAAAAGAACTGGATCTTTCTCCATCTTCATCCTTTGAGTATCTGGCTTATGCCGAACAATATAAACTATTGCCCTGCTTAAGTATCAGTGCCCAAAAAAAAGTACAGAGCGTCATTTTCTGCTCGCCGGTAGAGCTTGAAGACCTTTCCGCTTATTTACAAAAAGAAAAAGAAATTTTTTTGAGTGAGGCCTCGGCAACCTCTGTGGCGCTGTTAAAAGTTTTATGGACCTTTGCCTGGCACCTGCCTCAGCCTGAGTGGCGGGCAATTCCTCCTGGCAAGGGGATGCAGACAAACAAACCATTTTTAGAGATAGGAGATAAGGCGTTAGAGATCTATCTCAATCCCCCTCCGGGATGGGTGGTTATTGATTTGGCCCAGGCCTGGTATGAATTTACAAGTCTTCCTTTTGTCTTTGCTGTTTGGATCGTCAATAAAGACTTAAGCTTGGCACAAAAAAAGACTGTTCATTTATTGTGTGCAGAACTTGCCGAAATAAAACAAAAGATCAGGTCAAATTTGAAGCATTTAGCCTCTATTTACCCGAAACAAAGTTTTACCGAAGAACAGGTAGTTAATTACTGGCAGTTGATGGATTATGACCTGGACTTTAAGCACATGGCGAGTCTGGTTCTATTTGGACAATACTTAACTAAACTAGGCCTGATTTCAGGTGTGCCCGTTCTGGACTGGATGGATTAATGCTTCGCTATTCCCTGGGCAAATAACGTGAGCGAAACGAACTAATATCAGCCTGAGCGTTAGCGAGGGCGTAATAACAACTGGATCAAAGCTCAATTTATGGTTCTAAGTCTTTGATGGCCTCTTCTTTGCCAATAACAGCCAAAATGTGCTCTTTGGTTAAAACCGTATTCGCTTTAGGAACAAATTTGAAATCTGCCTCACCAGTCTGTTTAATGGCTACTACCTGAATACCATACTTATTGGTCAAATCCAACTCCCGCAGGGTCTTACCCGCCCATTTGGACACCCTCAGTTCTTGTAAGATTACTCCTTTGCCCAGGGGTAGATAATCTATGAGACCTGGTATGACCAGTTCCCTGGCCAATTGCTCAGCAGCAAAACGCTCCGGAAAAATTACATGGTCCACGCCAACTTTTTTCAGCACCTTTTCATGTTCAGTACTTACAGCTTTACACCATAAATTTTTGGTCCCCAATTCTTTCAAGTGCAGGGCAATCAAAATGCTGGCTTCCATGGAATGGCCGACACTGATAATCACATGGGTAAGTTCAGCCAGGCCCAATTGGACCAGTGCAGCCTTGTCTGTGGCGTCAGCTTTATAGACTTGAGTCAGCACATCCTGAGCCCGTTTGATTTTTTCCGAATCATTATCGATACCCAGCACTGTATGGCCTAGATCTGTGAGTGATTGACCAAGAAAATAACCAAATTTCCCTAGACCAATAATACCTATTTCATATTTGGGCACTCTCTCCTCCTTAGGAAATCTCAAATTTCAAATTTGAACAAACTTATTCAAATAAAATTTCAGATCTCAACTCAACTTTCTGACACGATTAACATCCTCAAATTACTACACAATTGAAGAGTGCATTTTCTGAAATGCATTACAAACGGGTTGGGTAACACATCTTGGCGAAGATTGCGGATGTGCTGTGCATAGGGAGGTTATTCCATCGAACTTTCGAAACCCATCATAACAACAGAAAAGGCATTAAATAATATTCTATTGACTAACCCCATTATGCACAGCCCGCAAGCAAGCCTTAGATGTGTCCAAGTCTTTGTTAGCATTGAAGAAAATGCGCTCGCAAACTAACTCAGAAAGTTGAGTCTCAAACTTGAGGTTATCCGATAAGCAATGAACTCTCCGGCCAGGAAAAGCGTTCTTTGGTCTGCCAGCTCTGGAGCAGAGTCAAAAAAACTATTGGGCCAAGACGACCTACGAACATAAGAAAAATTATGATACACTTGCCCCAAAAAGTTAATTTTGGAGTAAGACCGGTAGACAACCCTACTGTCCCAAAAGCTGAGACAACCTCAAAAAGAATTTCCAAAAATTGTCCCTTTGCCTCCGGATGAGGCAAATCTCCCCCTTCACTGATTAAAAGGAGTAAGGTGGAGGTAAAAATCAAGACTATAGCAAAAATTACCAACGTTATAACTTTATTCAAGCTTTTTTCATCCAGAGCGAATTTGCCGATCACACACTGTTTGCGACCCAAAATGTTGGACACAGCCAGGGACAAAAGCCCACGAAAGGTTGTCGTCTTTATTCCGCCGGCACATGATCCCGGCGAACCGCCAACAAACATTAGTAAAATCATGATTAGCATGGAAACATGGGTCATGTGCCCGATATCCAGCGTGTTAAATCCGGCAGTACGGCAGGTTACAGATTGAAAAAGAGAACTCAAAATATATTCGGAAAGACTTAAGTTGTGTTGCTGTCCAAAAAATTCTGCCCAAAAAATTGCGATCCAGCCAAATAGAATTAAAAAAGCTGTAGTGCTTAAAACTACGTGGCTCTGCCAACTTATTTTATACCTTGGCTTTCTAGAGTTATAAAAAGTAAAAGAAAACGCTTGCTTCAATTCCACTAGCACAGCAAATCCAAGTCCGCCCAGGATAATTAAAATGATAAACACCAAATTCACTGTCCAGGAAGAGCGCCAAGGCATAAGGCTTTGGCTAAACAGGGAAAATCCAGCATTACAAAAGGCAGAAACAGAATGGAAAACTGCTGAAAACGGTGAAAAAAAACGCGGATCGAGAAAATATAAAACTATTGCTCCCAAAAGTTCAATAACTAAAACAGCGATTATTAGTTGTTGCAAAAATTTTCCCAGGTGAAAACTGGGATCATGAAGAAGGGATTGACCTACGGCAATTCGGTCAGTGATGGTAATTTTCTTGCGCCACAGATAAAAGACCAAACTCGTATAAGTCATTATTCCCAGCCCGCCTAATTGGATCAGAACTAGAATAACGCTCTGTCCGAAAGGAGAAAAAAAAGAACCCGTATCCACAACAATAAGACCTGTGACGCAGGTAGCTGAAGTGGCTGTAAAGAGCGCGTCTATCCAGCTTATTGGTCCTTTTGCCAGACTAATCGGATGATGTAAGAGTACTGTACCTGCCATAATTGTTAAAGAAAAAAAGTAGACCGGCAGGGAAAACGGTGTGAATAAACTTTTTTTACGCATAAAATTCATAGCCATAGTTTAGAGAGCCCTGCACCTAATCTAGAAAAGATGAGTGCAGGATTTGAGTTACCAGTTCTCTTAAAAAATTTGTCAAAGTTAATGGCTAAAAAACAAATAATCTTTGAGGGTTACGATTTCGCAGTCGAAATTATTTTTTAACTATATATTTTAAAATTTCCAACTCTGAATTTTAGTATACAAATACCCTATAGGTAAAGTTGCAAGTTGCAAATTGCGAAATAATAATCCCGACCCAAAAAGTCAAAAAATCATTTGACTCAAAAAAAAAAGACCCGCCCAAAGGCGGGTCTACGAAAAAATTCAATATTAACTTTTCCTTTATCCGATACTATTAACCAGCTTGGTCAATCGCGAAATTTTTCTGGCCGCTGTGCGCCAATGAATAACTTTTTTCTGGGCTGCTCGATCCAGTACGGAAGTAGCTGTGCGCAAAGCTTCTGCGGCCTTTTGGGCATCCTTTTGTTCAGCTGCCAGACGAACGGACTTGATTACGTTTTTAACCCTCGTCTTTACAGACCTGTTACGCGCACGACGTTTCAAACTTTGCCGATGCCTCTTAAGAGCTGACTTATGATTGGCCAAAATCTAACCCTCCTAAAAAATTAACTTATTATAGTTGGTTATATAAATTTTACAATTCCTTCCCGTTTCCAAAATTTGAGTAATTATCCAATGCTGATAGATTTTGTCAAGATTTATTTTAATAAAATATACTGGTGAACGCCCAGATAAATGAAATAACTAACCCAATCGTCTTAAAAAAATAACGTCAATCTCCGGTAACTGATAAAAAATAGCCGAACTTTAATTACTTAAGAGTCTGTGGTCAAACCCCATTTTAACTACCAGATTAGAAATAGTGGTTTCTGAAATGCCTTACAAACGGCTTGGGTAACCCAATCTTAGTGATGCTTGCTAAAAAGACAGAGCATCGGGGTGAATAGGCTAAATATTTTGCGATATTGACCATAACTATCTATAGTTTAAATTGAGCAATTTTTTGCAGTTCAAACTTTGAGATTGCTTCGCTACACTTTGTTCCACTCGCAATGACAGGAGCGAGATCGTCATTGCGAGGGCAGCGAAGCTGTCCGTGGCAATCTCATCCATTGAGTGAAAAACGCTCAACTTAGTATAATTAAAAGACTATTCGTTTACTCAAAATACCCTATTATGCTCTGTACGCAAGCGAGCCTTAGATGTGTCCAAGTCTTTGTTAGCATTGAAGAAAGTGTGCTCGTAAACTTACTCCGAAAGTTGAGGTTAGAAATTAAGTTGATAAAAAGGTTTGGTCACAGACTCTTAATTGCAAAAAGAGGCCCGGAAGAGATAACGATCAAATGTTTTTTCCGGTATTCTTCGAAGTAGTTTCCCTAGCAGAAAAACAACCAGGAGCGAGAAAAAAAGTCGCCCCCACAAAATACCGGACAAGTCCCCTCCAAGAACCATCATGACTAAAGTATCTTCTATCAAACTATGAGATAGGCTCATCAGTGCAAGAGAAGAAACTATATCATACTTTAAGGAATTTCCTGACTGTACTTCCCGAATGATGAGTCCCCCGCCATAGCTAAGTCCAAGAGTCAATCCGATAATTGTAATGGGTGCGGCTGCTTTGCTCATGCCCAGGGCTGTAAGGACAGGTTCTAATAATTTTGTAAGCAGCATTGTCACCCCGAGTTTTTTTAACAACTTCATAATAAACAACAAGGTAAGTATTATCAGAAAGATCGAAAAGAGATTTTTTACCTCTCCCTGGGCCCATGCCAGCCACGAAGGATCCTGGGGAGGCGGATTCCAGAGTAGCCTGTTGGGTGTTTGAAGATATCCTTTGAGAGTGTAAACATGATGCAGTAACCACCCTAATGTCAGTGCTCCAGCTATACGCAAAAAAGCAATGAAACGGAAACGCACTCCTGCCTTCTGCACAATACTGAGTTCAACTGGAAGAGCATGTGCCACCAACATCATAGTGGTCAGGACGGTGACCTGTGCAACTGTTAGATGAGCTTGCGGAGCAAGAGAGGCAAAAACGACCATGCCCCCATAGAGGTTGGTCAACATAGAGGTAGCCCAAACCAGTCCCATGCTGCCAGGAAGACCAACTAATTCCATCACCGGACTAAGAGCAAAACCCAGGTAATCAGTGATACCGGCATCAGTAAGGAGTTTTGTCAGGATGCTAATCGGCACTATGATCTTAAAGAGATCATAGCTGGTCTTTACTGCATCGCTTAACAGTTCCTTAATACTTTTTGCTAATTGATGTATGAAAATTTCCTGCACCTTCACTTTTTATAACTTTAAAACAGCTTTTCGGAACGCAAGTCCTGGTCCATCACTTTTATGCTTCCTGGAGTTGCTCCAGGGCTCGATCGTGGACACCGGAAAGCGTCAACAACGCTACGATGGCACCCAGGAGAGCAAGGAACATATCCCATTGCGTATCCCAAACGTCACCTTGCGTCGCCAGGAATGTGTCCGCTGCCTGGCCACCTATTATTGCGGCCCACCATTCAATAAGCTCATAAAACGAACTAAAGGCCAGGCAAACACAAACTACTAAAAAGAATAACCACTTGCCAGGGACCAATGGAGAGCGGCGAAGGAGGATCTCCCGTGCAAGGATCGCCGGGATAAAGCCTTGAGCAATATGGCCGACTCTATCATAGTGGTTTCGACTCAAATCCAGAAGGTCTTGGAACCAAAAGCCAAGCGGAACTCGTGCATAAGTATAGTGCGCTCCAAGTATTAAGATTAATGCGTGGATAAGAATAAGTCGATACAGAAGAGGAGTGAGCCTGAAGTCGCGATACGTTACAATAAGAATTGGTCCTCCGACTAGAACAGGAAAGACCTCAAGAAACCAAACTATCCAATTGTAAGGGTGAATAGCAGATATGATCAAAGCAACGGTAGCAATCGCTAGCAGAAGCAAGGGTTCTAAGTTCGAACGCTTGCGTAATATCAATTTACTACCGTTGCTCATTCAGTTGTTACAGTGAAGCCTAAGCTAAATCATACCTGCAGGGCAGAAAAATCGGCTAACCTGCTCAACCTGGAGGTTAAAGCAAAGAGAAGGTTTAACCTGTTTAATCGCAATTTTTTATCTTCGCACATGACCATGACGTGATCAAAAAACTCATCCACCACGGGGCGAAGTTCTAGCAACAACTCAAACAGGCCGGTAAAATCTTCGTCCGCCCATAACTTTTCCCAGACAGGTACAAGTTCATTGATTTTTTCGGCCAGATTCTTTTCGGCCGGCTCTTCCAGAAGCGAAAGATCAAAATCGCCAGTTAGCTCTTCTCCTAGTTTTTCCCCCTGTTTACGGATAATATTGTCGGCACGCTTAAAGGTGAGCACAGCCTGCTCAAAATAATCTTGCTGTGCGAACTTGACCAAGGCTTTCAAGCGGGCAAAAGCGGTCCAGATATGGTCGAAACCTGCCCCTAAAACAGCATCGACCACTTTGGTGGGATAGTCCTGACCTGTCCAGTATGCTTTCAATCTTTGACCAAAAAAGTTTAAAAGCTCCTGTTTTAAGTCTTCAAAGGATAACTTCCATTCAACGTTGTCATAACCTGCAAAAGTATAATCAATCAGTTCACTTAAGCTCAAGGACAAGTTATGCCCCAAGATAATTCGAATAACACCCAGTGCCTGTCTCCGTAGAGCATAGGGATCAGCAGCACCCGTGGGAATCATTTTCAGACCAAAGCAGCCGATCAGAGTGTCCATTTTATCGGCCATGGCTAGGAGTGCCCCTTCCCTGGTCCGGGGAATAGGACTATTGTGACCCGTGGGCAGATATTGTTCGGCAACGGCCCTGGAAACAACTTCAGATTCTCCTTTCAGACGGGCATAAATCCCCCCCATTATTCCCTGCAGGTCAGGAAATTCCCCAACCATTTCAGAGACCAGATCTGCCTTGGCCAGTCTTCCTGCCCTGGCCAGATCTTTTTCCAAGTCCGGAAAGGTAAGTTCTGCCAAATGAGCAGCCAGTCTTTGCAAACGACGAGATTTATCGCCCATGGAGCCCAACGGGGCCAGGAAAATGACCTTTTCCAACTCATCCAGCCATACATTGAGAGGGGTTTTGCAATCTGCTTCCCAGAAAAACCTGGCGTCTTCCAGCCTGGCCTTGAGTACCCGTTCCCAGCCCTTGCGGACGAGGTCCAAGTCCTCTGGCTCAATGTTTATGGTCGTTAGAAAATAAGGCAGCAGTTGACCCTGTTCATCTCTTAAACCAAAACTTTTCTGATGAGTTTCCATGCTGGTCAAAAGAACTTCCTGAGGTAGTTCCAGATATTTTGAGTCAAAACGACCTAGTACTGGCTCCGGATACTCCACCAAGTTTGCCACCTGGTTAAGCAGGTCCTCTTTCCAGGCGATATGGCCATTTACTTCACTGGCCAGTTCATCACCTTTCTGGCGGATAATTTCTTTACGTTTTTCAAAATCTAAAACTACCCTGCCCTGGTTTTCTATCAATTGAAAATAATCTCCGGCACTGCCTACTGTAAAAGGACCAGGCCCTAAGACTCTATGGCCATAAGTAAGCTGATTTGACTCTACATCGGCAATCTTAAACTTAACAATTTTATCATCCATTAGGGCCAAAATCCAACGAATCGGACGGCCAAATGTAAAGTCCCCTGCCCAGCGCATTTTTTTGGGAAAAGTCAAAGCGGAGATTACCTGCACACAGATTTCAGGCAATATATCGTAAGTATCAGCCCCACCTACCTTTTTACGCACTGCCAGATACTTGCCTTTATCTGTCTCCAGGACAAATGTATCCTGGATATCTACACCCTGAGAACGGGCAAAACCCAAACCCGCTTTGGTTGGTTTATCATTTTCGTCCAGGGCAATCTTTACTGGCGGACCAGTTATGACCTGCTCTTCCTCATCCTGACAAGGAGCCAGGTCGCTTATATACACCACCAGGCGTCTGGGAGTAACATAGGAGTCCAAACCGTCGAATTTAATTTTTTCTGCATTTAATCTTTGACTAAAAAGATCTTTAATCTCCTGAGCTAGACCTAACAAAAACCTGGCGGGCATTTCTTCAGTACCAATTTCCAGAACAAATTGGGCCATAATCTTACTCCGTTTTACAGCAAAATTTTTTGTATTTTTTTCTATCTCGTTTTAGAGCCTCTGGGACTTTAACCGCTGATTGAAAGTCTCTGTACCAGCATGAAAGATACCAAAACTGGAATAAAAAGTTTCGGCCACGGGCTCTTTAATCGTTAGGCTTTGCCATCAATGGATATCCCATTTCTTCCCGTTGTTTGGCATAAAGTTTAGCCACTCTGGAAGCCAGATTACGCACACGGGCAATATACCCGGTTCTCTCGGTAATTGATATAGCTCCCCTTGCTTCCAGTAGATTGAATAAATGTGAACACTTCAAACAGTAATCATATGCGGGCCAGGGCAGTTCCTTCGCACACAACTCTAAACACTCCTGTTCACAGGCATTAAAAAAATTCAGAAGCATCTCGGCATTGCTGAAATCAAAGTTGTACTTGGAATGCTCTACTTCTCCCTGGTGGTGGACTTGACCATATGTTAATTCATCATTCCACTTTAGATCAAAAACAGATTCCTTCTCTTGCAGATACATGCTTATCCTTTCCAGACCATAGGTAATCTCAACACTAATGGGATCGAGGTCTATTCCGCCTACCTGCTGAAAGTAGGTAAACTGGGTAACTTCCATGCCATTTAACCACACTTCCCAGCCTAACCCCCAAGCTCCCAGGGTAGGAGATTCCCAGTCATCTTCGACAAAACGTATGTCATGCTTTTTGGCGTCGATACCCAACCCCTTGAGACTGTTTAAATAAATGGTTTGTACATCTTTTGGGGCAGGCTTTAATATAACCTGAAACTGATAGTAGTGTTGCAAACGGTTAGGATTCTCCCCGTATCGACCGTCTGTGGGTCTGCGAGAAGGTTCAACATAAGCTACTTTCCACGGTTCCGGCCCAATTACGCGTAAAAAGGTGGCCGGATTAAAAGTTCCAGCACCCACTTCAATATCATATGGTTGCTGAATGACACAGCCATACTCAGACCAGAAGTTTTGCAAGTTTAAAATCACATCCTGAAAGTTCATCAATATCTCCTTTTCATAAGGTAAAAAGAGAAATCAGTTTATTAATCTCTTAACATTCTATTAGAGTCGCCTCTTAACTTTTTAACTTCTTTATCTTTAATTTCTTTAAGAGTCTGTGGCCAAACCATTTTGACTACCAGATTAGAAGTCCTGGTTTCTTGAAGGCATTTGCACCAGCATGAAAGAAAACAGGTATTGAAAAATTTATGACAAATTGTTCTCTTAAGTAAGGTTTGCCCACAGACTTTTAAGACAACCCCAGATGATATTGACCAAAGGCATCCACAAGCTTGGCACAATTTTGCCGGACCTGAGGTGGAGGATTCCACACAACCCACTCCTTCGGGCCGGCTTGCTGTAGTTTGTTTAAAAAACTTATGGCCTCAAAGTTTGTTTCTATAGCTTGAGTTGCCAATTTTAAACAGCCCGGACAATAAATTTTCCCTTCAGTAAAGGCAAAATAAGGCCTATTAATAGCCATCAAATCCTTTTTACATGAGGCACAGTAATCTAAGTAAGGTTTATAACCCTGGGCAAAAATCAACCTTGCCTTAAATAGTAAAGGAAAAAAAGAAGAAACTTCTTCTCCGTTTTCCAAAATATGCAAAGAATCCAGCAGAAGAGAATAAATGGCTGATGATTCTTCCGGATAGATATGTATATGTTGCAAAAACCTAAGGCAGTTTACAGCCATACCTAGTCTGGAATATCTATTTTTAAGTCGGATAAAAGCATTGATAAGCGTCCCTTCTTCCAGACTATAATATTTTTTTCTCGGATGTTGCCGGATTCGAAACAATACCTGGTTCAGAGTATCCAAACACCCACAGAACCTGCGCCTGCTTTTACACCCCCCAAAGGCAAATGCGGTTATAATTCCTTTTGAGGGAGATAAAAGCCTGACCCATAAGTCACTTTCCCTGAATTTACCTGTACGCAAAATAAGTACTTTCTCTGTAAATTCCATTGTTAATCTGAAGAGGCAAATTCCAGGGTCTTCACCTGTCCTGACTGGGCCTGAAGAGGATAGTCTTCATCATTATAAAATAATTTTACTCCCCCGGCATTGCCCAATCTTAACCGTAAACTTTTTGTAAACTTGAGATCAATTTTTTCACCGGCACGAAGATAAAATTCTTTTTGCTCTTCATCAATTTCAGCCTGTACCCAACAGGGTTCAAAGGCGTCGATGGTCACCTTTTCCTGTTTATCTGTCTCTTCCAGATCATTTTTAGTGGGCAGCTTCTCCTGTTTGGCGATATTGTTTTCGTTTGCCGCCGTTTCTTTGGTGTTCGAAACTTTATCATCCACACCTGATGCATTATTTGCATCCTGTTTTGGGATAGACTGACTTATAACTTCATTACCGTTTTGAGGTAGCTCGCTCTCATTTCTATGATTTTCCTGTAGTAAAGAGGAATTTTTATTTATGCTTTGCATATCTTGGTCAGGGAAGAAAACCGAGGAAATAATCGACCAGGCAAAAAAAGCCAGGATAGCCCCCAAGGCAATAAAAAGAATCAACTTTAATAATTTAAAAAGACGTCTCTGCCTAGATTTTGTTTTAAAAGAGGTGGGTAACTCTTCCAAAAGTTCATACTCTTCATCAGCACTGTAAAGACTGGCAAACCGATCGCCTATATCTCTCCAGTCTAGGCCTAAAATTCGAGCATAGTTTTGGACAAATCCCTTGGCATATACCGGATGGGGAAGAAGCGAGGTATCACCTTGTTCAATTGCCTTTAGTATTTGTACACTTATCTTGGTTTTTTGCTGAATTTGTTCAAGAGTCAGGCCTTGATTTTCCCTTTCTTCTTTAAGTTTTTGACCAAGCTCTAATAAATCCATCTTCTCCCCCAACTAATAAAGGCTTAAAACCTTTTATTTAGGTTTTAATATTTACCTAAACCCCAATTTTTAATTTTATCATCTAAATCCTAATATCAATAACAGCCTTTTCTCTTAAACTACGCATGTACTCTCTAAAGCGTTCCTCCAGTCTGGGTTGATAGATAATTTTCCGAATCTCATCTTCCACTTCCTTTAAAGGTTTTGGCTGTCCTGATAAAGATTCTTCTACTTTGAGAATTGCACCCTTATTGTTTAAGCTAAAGACTGAAGTTATCTCCCCTTGTTTTAATCCCTTAATAGCCTGTTTCCATTCTTTAGCCAGATCTTTCCAATTAACAAAACCAAGATCACCACCGCTTTCTGCGCTTGGGCCCTGAGAAAATTTTTTCGCTGCCTGCTCAAAAGTCATTTCCCCGGCCATTATTTTGTTCCTGATCTGTTTTGCCTCTTCCAAGGTCGGGAGCAAAATGAGCTTTAGGTGGACTTTCTTCTCAGTGTCAAAATCTTGTTTGTGCTCATTATAATACCTTTCGATTTCTTCCTGCGTAACCACCACCTTCCGTTTGACCATGGCCCCGATAAGACGGTGTTTAATGATATTATTGCGAACCTGCCTTTTATAATCTTCCCTGGTCAAACCCTGCAATTTAAGTTGGTTTAGAAATTGTTCTTCTGTTAAATTGTTTCTTTGCTTAAACTGACGGATAAAATTCTCAATCTCCATATCAGAGACTTCAATCTTGTACTTTTCTGCTTCCTGCCTGAGAAGTATATCATTGATCATCTGGTCCAAAAGCTGCTTTTTCAGTTCCCTTATAGCCTGCTTTTCTGCCGGACCTAATTCTTTGCCTTTAAACCTTTCCAAGTAAGGTTTAACCCGCTCATTAAGTTCAAACAGGGTAATTATCTCCCCGTTCACTATAGCCACAATACGATCTATTATTTCTTCTGCAAAAACTGGTTTAATAAAGAGACACAAAAAAAGACAAAAATAAAAACCACTTTTCTTAAGCATAATTTTTTAATTCTCCTCCCTGACATTATCACTTTCTTTTTTCTTCAATAACATTACATTGATTTTAATTTCAGCCTTTTGCAAAGTATCTTCTACCCACTCCAAAAATAACCTACGTATTTTTTCCTGGATTAATTTTTCTTCAATAATTGAATAAGCCTGAAAAGGCTCCAAAAGACTGGCCTGTTCTTTTTTTAAGACAACAAGAAAATAAAAACTTTTTTTATCGTTTTTTATCTTACTACATTCACCTGGCTTTAGTTTTTTAATTTCACCGGCCCAAATCATGGGCAATTGATCAACACGCATAAAGTATTCATGAATAATCATATCAGGAAATTTTTTGCGTAACTCTTCTACTTCAGTTTTCTTTTTATAACTAATTAAAGCTTTTTTTATCTTTCCCTGATCAGGAGAAGAAAAAACTAAAAATTTTATTCGTTCAGGAAGATAAAATTCGGATAAATTTTTTTGGTAGTAATCTTGAACTTCCTGAAAATCTATTTTTACCCTGGGTCTTAAAACTTCTTGAATAAATTTTTCCCAGGAAATTCTGAGTCTAAGTTGCTCCCGCCAATAATTTAAATCAATGTACTCTTCAATAAGTATTTTTTCAAACTCATCCGGAGGGTAATCCTGACGCACCTCTTCTTCTCTGGCTTTTAGTTCTTTATCAGTAACCTCCAGCCCCCTGACCGCTAACTCTTGTTCAACTAATTTATACAAAATAAGGTTTGTCAGAATTTGACCATATTCCTGCTGCAAATGCTCTACACTTGGAGGCAGAGTTTCCCCCCACTCCAGGTGTAAAAAATCATAGTTGGCCTCCAATTGGTGGAGATAAATAGGACTCCCATTAACCAAAGCCACAACTCCTGGTTCCTGGCCACTGTTATTACAAGCCATATTAAACCACAGAAGTAATGTGAGGAGCAAATATAAAAAAATAAAGTTGAATTTCCTTACCATATCACGCTTCGCTGTTATTTGTTCACCTCGTTCATGTAATTACACCTTCACTATCCACTGACCATCCTACCTAGTCAACTACTCACCTACTCAACTACTCAACCAAAGTGCATCTATCAGATGCACTCTATACCCATTCACTCATTTATCAAACTAACCAACTCGTCCAATTTTGTCGCTGCTGTATCCAATGCTTCGGCAATAGATTGATCAGACCTTAAACGCAACTCCAATTTTGCCGGAGGTAGTAAGCGGGCCACTTTCTGATTCTCCTCGATCCACTTAACCAGAGCCAGAGGGTTAATCTTCTGCATATCTTCTGGCCAGGACAAAACCAATTTCTGCTCGAAAAGTTCTGCTCTGATTATACCTAAAAGTGAAAGTTTTTGTTTAACTTTGAGCACCTGGATAAAAGTTTCCAATTCCGCTGGTATCTTGCCGAAACGATCCCGGATTTCCGCCTTTATCTCGTCAAAATCCCGCTCTGTAGTGCAAGAAGACAACATCTTATAATATTTAAGTCTTTCACTACTATCAATTATATACTCTTCAGGTATATGGGCAGTAAAACCAATATTCAGTTCCGGTTCAACTTCCCTGATCCTAGATTCTCCCTTAAGCTTACGCACCTCCTCATCAAGCATTTCCAGAAAAAGATCCAGACCAACCTTACCTATATGGCCAGACTGAGCCTCGCCAAGAATATTTCCTGCCCCGCGCAACCGCAGATCTTGCATGGCTATCTGGAACCCAGCTCCTAAATAGTCCATCTCCAAAATAATTTGCATTCTTTTCCTAGCCTGTTCTGAAAGCCGGTCAAGAGCAGGAACTATAAAATAGGCATAGGCCTGCTCGCCAGAGCGTCCAACCCTGCCTCGTAATTGATATAATTGGCCCAAACCGAACAACTGGGCTTGATCCACAATCAATGTGTTGGCTTTAGGAAAATCAAGGCCGGATTCGATAATAGACGTGCAGACCAAAATATCGACTTCCTGGTGCCAGAACCTGTGCATAGTCTCTTCCAGGTCCTTTTCCGGCATCTGGCCATGGGCTTTGGCTACTCTGGCTTCCGGAGCTAGTTGACTCACAAAATTAACGACCTGATCAAGCCCCTGGACACGATTATAGACCCAAAAGACCTGTCCTCCTCGCTCAAGTTCCCGGAGGAGTACTTCCTTCAAAAATTTCGGATCGCGCTCTATAATTGCGGTCTGCACCGGTTTGCGTTCAGCAGGCGGAGTTTCTATAACACTTAGTGTTCTGATTCCGGACAATGAAAGCTGCAATGTCCGGGGAATGGGAGTTGCCGTTAAGGTTAGAACATCAATATTCTGGCGAAGCTTTTTTAATTTTTCTTTGTGCTTGACTCCAAAGCGTTGTTCTTCGTCCAAAATAAGTAAAGACAATTTAGGCAGAAACACATCCCCGGATAAAAGACGATGTGTTCCGATTAAGATATCTATTTCTCCTCTTTTCGCTGCTTGAACAATAAGCTTTTGTCTTGCTTTGGGGACAAACCTGCTCAACATGGCAACTTTAACGCCAAAATCTTCCATTCTCTGCCGAAAATTCTGGTAATGTTGCTCAGCTAGAACTGTGGTTGGGCAAAGCAAAGCCACCTGTTTACCATCTATTACAGCCCGAAATGCCGCGCGCATGGCTACTTCTGTCTTGCCAAACCCCACATCTCCACAAACTAGACGATCCATAGGCTCGGGGCGTTCCATATCGGCCAGAACCTCTTTGATAGCCTTTTCCTGATCAGGAGTTTCATCAAAACCAAAACTGGCCTCGAATTCAAAGTAAAGTTCACTTGGAGCACCATAGCTAAATCCTTTTGCCACCTTGCGATAGGCATACATGTTGACAAGATCACGAGCTATCTTGGCAATTGCCTTACGAACACGATCTTTAGTTTTTTGCCATCCCGAACCACCGAGTTTATCCAAGCCAGGGCTAATCCCTTCCGGCCCTTTGTATTTTTGAACAAGATTCAATCGATCCACAGGAAGGTATAGTTTATCGCCTCCTGCATATAAGAGAAGAAGATAATCATTGGCTACTGATCCAACCTTAATCCGTTTTAGGCCCCCAAACCGGGCTAACCCATAGTCTCTGTGTACCAGCAGATCATTCTCAGCAATCTCTTCAAAACTGGTCA
Organism: Desulfovulcanus ferrireducens; assembly: GCF_018704065.1. Taxonomy (NCBI): domain Bacteria; kingdom Pseudomonadati; phylum Thermodesulfobacteriota; class Desulfovibrionia; order Desulfovibrionales; family Desulfonauticaceae; genus Desulfovulcanus; species Desulfovulcanus ferrireducens. The sequence goes on from NZ_JAGUQP010000008.1 coordinate 61,776, forward strand.
GTCCCTTGAAATCTACTGCTCTCCTCTTGGGACGCTGTCCTTTGTCTGGTTGGAGAACATCTTCTGCCAAAATCAGGATGTGGTTCCACTCCAGAACCATGCCCTGAGAAAGATTGGAAACCAGAGCAAACAAACCTTTTTTTTGTGGAGTATAATTTGTGACTGGAAAAATTTTTTCTTCGGCAATTAGCTGTAAAAATTTTTGTCTGGACTTTTGATTATGAAAGGAAAGTATGACTTGGTTATATGTTTCTTTCCACTCTTTTAGAGCCTGGAGCAAGGCAGACCAGGGTCTGGCCTTATGCTCTGGCTTCCAGAAGAGATCAAAAAAAGATGTGACTTTCTTTTCCGGAAGCTCAATATAAGCCTGTTCTGTTTTCTGGCCCATAACCAGGCTGTCAAAAAAAACCCGGGGTCTTTTTTCCCAGACAGTATGAACATGGGCCGGGGCATGGACGATCTCACGCAAAGGCAACTCAACCGTATCAGCCCACTCCTGCCAGGACCAGTAAGCTTCGTCCAGACGTGAACGAAAATTTGCCCCATCAACAAGTAAAAAATAAGTTTTGTCTGTTAAGAAGTGCTCCAGAGTGGCTGGTTTCTCGTAATATAATCCTGGTAGAAAGGAGTGATTATTTTCTTCCAGGGCGCTAAAAAAAGTGAACTTTTGTTCTTTGGAAATCTCTCCTGTAACCCAAAGCTTTTCAATTTTTTTCTTTGCCTCCTGTTTATAGGCTTCTTCCATAAGGTCGGGGGCAACAGGCAAAATAAGTGTTTCCTGGAGTTCCTGCTTTGAGCGTTGCGAAATGGGCTCAAATAAACGTATATTTTCAATAAAATCGCCAAAAAATTCTATACGAACCGGATGAACATACCCAGGGGTATAGACATCAAGTATGTCTCCCCGCCGGGAAATTTTTCCTTGACTGCTAACCATGGAAACCCGCTCATATCCCCAGGTGATCAGTTTCTCCAATAATTTCTCTAAAGGGTACTCTTCGCCAGCAGCTAAATACAAAAAACTATTTTCAACTACTTCCTTAGGAGGAAAAAGAGCCAGGAAGTTATCCACAGATGAAACTATAGCTTTAGGCGTGTTTTTATTGGTCAGATTGAATAAAGCCGACCATCTCTGGGCCCAAACCTGTTTGGAATCTTTTTCCGGAATAAAATCCGGAAAAAATACCCAGGCCTGTTCCCAAAAATTAGCAATAGCGTCTTCTTTTTTAGTAGCAAGTAAATTAATTATGGCTTTATACTGGGGCAAATCAGTACTTGAAGGTAAAACAAGAGCAACATCTTTACCCTGACTCAAAAGATAATAGGCCAAATAAATATGAGTGGCCGGCCCGGACTTAAATATCCGGCAAATATCACCACCGTTTAATCTATCCAATATTTTCTTTAAATGAATTTCCAACAAAGCTTATAACCTTTAAATCGTGATGCTTAACTAGTTTAAATAGAAATTGGGTGACACATTTATCACCCCAGGTTAAACATAAAAGCCGCCCTGGAGGCGGCTTAAAAATAAGTTTTTTTTCAAAAAAAAATAATAGCCTAAACTTGGCTTAAAACATCCTTCTCCTCACGGCTGAGCAGACGGTCCAAGTCCAGAAGGATCAACAACCTATCATCCAGCTTGCCAACACCACTAATATATTCAGAATCCAGACCGGCCACTACTGGTGGGGGCGGCTCAACAGTATCAGCAGGAATACGTAAAACTTCAGATACTGAATCTACGATAAAACCTACGATCATGTTATTGATCTCGATGACAATAATTCGAGTGTTCTTATCGTGCACCTTTGAATCCATCCCAAACCTTTTGCGCAAATCAATGATGGGGATGACTTTACCCCTCAAATTAATCACTCCTTCCACAAAATCAGGGGCTTTGGGTACTCTGGTTATCTCCAACATACGGATAATTTCCTGTACCTTAAGGATTTCTACACCAAACTCTTCATCCCCGATATTAAAGGTGACTAATTGTAAAAGCTCAACATCTTTTTTTCTCAATTCTTCAGTCATAGCTTTCTCCTGCTGGATGAGGATTCTAAAAACTTATCCAAAGCAAAAATTCAATATCCTCAATAAGTTTTATATTACTATAGCTTACTTCTTTTCTTCTTTTTTATCAACCAAGCTTTTTAAGGCAGCCCACTAGAAATAAAAACAAATAAATTAAATGAGTTAAAATTTATTTGCCAAAAAACACATTAATTTGTAAAAGCTTTCTAACTTATACGAAGAGACAAAAAGTTAAAGGAGGATTTAACGCTAATGGCTCAATTTTTGCCACAGTTGGATGATTACCCCCTGGAGGAACAATTAAAGACTCTTGGAGATGAAGAGTTGTTGGACTTCTGGGAAGAAAGTCAGTTTTTGAACAAATATTTGGAGGATGAAGGCCACAAACCCAAAGGCCTATCGAATACTAATTATGAAAAGCTGATTGTACAGGAACTTCAAATCAGAACTTGTATGCGATACTTAATAAAATAGAGGAAAAGCTAAAGGTTAATGTTGAAAATAATAAACAGCAGGGTCATTCAAAAAGCCCGCTTTAAAGCGGGCTTTTTGTTCTTTACCAGGCCTGTCTTCTTTCCTGTCTTGGTCTAGCCTCGTTGACCCTAATATTTCGGCCACCGAACTCTGCACCATTAAGGGTTTGCATGGCCTCATCTCCACCATCTTCCATTTCCACAAAACCAAAACCGCGGGAGCGACCGGTTTCGCGATCAGAGATGATTTTTACTGAGTTGACCTGACCATACTGAGAAAACAAATCGTGCAATTCCTGCTCAGTTGCCTTCCAAGGTAAATTTCCAACATACAAATTCTTAGACATAAACTAAAAACTCCAAAAAACAAAAAAATTAACCACACATCCGCTACTTAACCCAACCACTTGGACTAAGTAATCATGCTTTGCGGACAAACCCAGCATACCTTTACAGCAAATAGAAATATTTGCAAGTTTTTTTTAATAAAAATTTTTTTAATAAAAATATCATAATATTACATAAGAAGTATATATTTTTAGAAACAAATTTTAGTCAAAAAACTATCTGTATATCTTATGGTCAAAAAAATTTTTAGTCTAATAAGCTTGAGCAAGCTCTCATGGAAGAAGGTATATGAGTCTGCTCACTTATCAACTTTGGTGTCCACAATCTGTCTCAACTTTTCAGCTAACTCAAGCAGATTATTCAGTGCCTTGGCGGAAAACCTCATTCCCTCTGCTGTTTCTGAAGAAATACGGCTAATTTGCTCAATGGCCCTATTAATTTCTTCACTGGTGGCTGACTGTTCTTCTGCAGCTGTGGCAATGTTACCAACTTGGGAACTGGAGTCTTGGACCAGAACCACGATTTCCCTTAATGATTCTCCTGAAAGATTGGCTAGTTCCTTGGCCTTTTGTACAGCCTGAGCAGCCAGATCGGTATTGTCTATATTTTTACGAGTTCCAGTCTGAATAGCTTCAATAGCCTCACCTACTTCCTTTGTCGCGACCATTGTTTTTTCTGCCAGCTTGCGCACCTCGTCAGCAACTACAGCAAATCCACGCCCAGCCTCCCCGGCACGAGCCGCTTCAATGGCTGCATTTAAAGCCAAAAGATTAGTTTGGTCAGCAATATCAGAAATTACATTCATTACTTGACCAATGGATTCTGCTTGAGAACCCAATTTGTCCATATTCTTTTTGAGTATATTAGTTAGTTTGTGCACCTCGGAAATCGCCTGAACCACATCAGACACAATATTGGCCCCCTGTTCTGCCTTTTCCCGGCTTTGGTTCACCTGTAGAGATGCATTGGATGCATTTTTAGCCACTTCCAAAACTGCAGCATTCATTTCCTCCATGGCTGAGGCTGTTTCCGTAACTCTTTCTCTTTGTATCTGAGCTCCTTCGGCCACGTGTTCAACCTGCTCGGAAATCTCGGTGGTCGTATCTGCTACTTTAAAAGCCACTTCGCGCACTTCCAGGTTTATCCGCTCAATCTGTTCCAAGTTTTTCTTTAATTCTCTTTCCTTCATGACCAAGTCTGTGACATCCCGAGCCACTTCCACGTAACCAATCACCTTGCCATCACAGTCACGCAAGATATCTGCAAAAGGTTTTATAAACTTCTTTTGGCCATCAATATTCATTTCAATTATTTCAGCTTCAGTAGAACCTTGAGCAACCTTGACCTGATCAATAGGACACTTGTTCGTGCCACAAACCTTCGTATTAAAAATATCTCTACACTTCCTTCCTTTTAAACTTTCACCAGTGTTTTCCCCCGCTACCCTGGCTACTGCTTTGTTAGCCAGGAGAATATTATAGTCTTGGTCCACCGCAAATACCGGATCAGGGATAGCTTCAATGATATAACGATAGTACTCAATATTACACATCATACCGTAAATCTTATCCATTAATTTATTAAACCAAGTGGCCAAAAGGCCAATTTCATCCCTGGTCCTGACCTGAATATGATCCGTCAAATTCGCTCTATCTTCAGTAATGTCTTTAATTGTAGCGACAACCTTGTTGATAGGCCTGGTGACAAATATAGAGGTAAGCAGACAATTTACAATACCAGGCAAGAGCATCAATGCCAACAGGGTCAAACCAATGGTTATGGAGACAGAAGTAATTGATCCGGTTATGGCCTTATTATCATAAGCATAGACAAAAACACCAATCTGATTGCCCTTGTAATCCTTTACTGGAAATGCAGCCAAGGCAGTATTTCCTTGCTGTTCCAGATAAAGCCCCCTTCTACCTTGGTGCAAAAGATTAATATTAATCAAGGATTCATACTGTTTGCCCTTAGATCCAGAAACCAACACAAACTCGTTATCAATGACCGGATATTTTTTGGAATCCTGCAAGCGTTGCGTAATATGCAGTTTGTCTGCATTCATATATAACAGAACTACCTGACCATCTCCTTCTGAAGCAGCCTTAAGTAAGGGGTTAAAGTCCAAAAGGACCTCTACCGAACCCAATTGTTTCCCGTTTGACTTAACAGGGGCCAGGCCGCGAATGACAAATCCTCCACGGCCAAGTTCAATACCATAAACTGGTTTTCCCGACTGGTTAACATCCAAGACAGTCTGACGAAATGAAGAAATATCATCTGATATATCTACCCAGACTCCGTTTTTCTTGCTCTGTTTTTTCCTCCACAACCGGACGAGGCTCCGACCATTAGGCAAATGATAATGCAATTTAAAAGATGTACCGGTTATCTCTTTAAAGCTACTTAAATTATCCTTTAAGAGTCGGCGCAGCATTTGCCTGGCTTCCTGGGCATTAGGATCATTTTCATCATTGATATTCCCTTCATGGGCCTTTTCAAAGGCTTGAACCACCCCGGGCAAAGATGCAAACAAAGCTGCCTGCCTTAAGGCCTGACGGCCTAAAATTTCAATACTATGGTCTAGTTCCTGGGCCTTATTCTGGGCAAATTTATTTGAAAAATAGCTTTGCATTTCTTTTAATTCGCCATGAACAACCCAATAACCTATCCCGCCTAAAATAACCACGGACAAGATTAAGGGAATAAATAATTTATGCCCTAGTTTCATAACTTACCTCCTAAACGGACATTATAAAAACCAAGAGGCAACGAATGTGCCTAACATGTTAATATAGATGAATTTTAGCCAAGCGTCATGACTAGAACATATAGATAATATTTTGCTAAAAAGTTAAGGGTGTCAACAAAAAACAGGTATATAAAGCGGGCAAAGACTCCTGGATAAAATCTTTCAATTTATCAAACATACTGTTTTTTGTTTTAACAAAATCACAGACAGCAAAAAATGTTGCCTGAATCGAAACGACCTCAACCGGCACACTAAAACTATCAACTCAAAAAGCAGGTATTTTGAAAACACCCCCTCTTTTCCCGGTAAATTCGAAGGTGATAGAGAATTGTTGAGGGTGTTAGGATGGGATTAGAGGTAAAAGAGGAGCTTTCGGTAAAGCCACTTCTTTTTTGGAGAAAAATTAAAAAATTATACTTAAACAACCTTAAAGAAATTTTTTGTTTTCTCCTTGAAGACTCTAACTTAAAGATATTATTAATTTTTTTGTGATGATAGATCATTTTTAAGAGAGGACAACGCTAAAGCTAACTCATCTCACCATTTTTTGACACCCTATTTACTCTTAGGTAAAAAAAGTCATTTTTAATTTTTAAATTGATCTGATTATAAAACCATGAACATCAGCAAAATTGGCGAACATCGGTTTCTAATGACCTTTCACCCCAAAAAAGGTATTTATTGAGCTATAATAATTTATCCGAGTTAAAGTCCAGGCTCTTAATTAATATAATAAGAATAATCTTTCATTTCGAATTTATGTATTCTTAACAAAACCATGAAGATTTCAACAACAATACCCACCAATTAAGGAAAACAAAATGTTCCCCAAAAAAATAATGCTGGCAGTAATGCTCATGCTCTTCTCTACTCCGGCCAAGGCCCAAGATTTGGTCTTCATTGTTGCCAGTTATCACCAAGACGATCCCTGCGAAAAATTACAATATGCGGGAGTAATCAGCGCCTTGAAAAGAAGTATGTCTCAGGAGTTAAAAATTTGCTCATATTATCTGGACTCTAAACGACTCTCTCAGGACAAGGTAAATAAAAAGATAAATGAGGTGTTATCAGCAATTGATAAGGAAAAACCTAAAGTAATTATTGCCTTGGACGATCTGGCCTTTAGTGTAATTGCGCCAAAAGTTATTGGCTATGAGGATACATTCCTTGTCTTTTCTGGCATTAACAGGTCGTTGGAAGAATACAATGCAAAACTACATTTTTTGCAAGGAGATAAACCAATCAAAAATATTACCGGGGTTTATGAATGTCTGTTCATGCGGAAACAAATGGAACTCCTGGACTTGATCTTAGAACGACCTTCCAAAGTAGCTCTTATTTATTCTACAGATTACATGGGTCAGATTGCAAAATCTCAGGTCTTGAGGGAATTGGGCAATAGCGAGTATAAAGACAGGATAGAACTTTTCCCCGTAACAACTATGAAAGAACTGGAAGCCGCTATTCAGACAATTGCCTCCCGGCCGGACATTCAAGCTTATATTCCTCTTATCCTTAGCGTATCGCCTAAATATCCAAGAAAAAAACATTATAAGCAAACCATAGAAGGAGTTGCCCCTTTATTAACCTCTAAAATAAAAAAAATAGATCTCACTCCGAATAAACTTTTTACAGAGTTAGGTTTTTTTGGAGGATATAGTGTTGATTTTTTTCAAATGGGTCACCAGGCAGGTCTGCTTGCTGTCAGGCTGTTAGAATCCCATCCCATCTCCAGCTTGCTGATTGAAAATTCCAAAAATTATAAAATTATTGTTAATAAAAAAAGGGTTAAGGAACTTGGGATGCGTTTGAATGATGAAGTATTAAGTTTGGTGGATGAGTTTATACAATGATTGAACTTAAATTTCAGCTTACTAACCTCATGGGATCGGTCTATTTTTTTCTCTTTGCCGGTCTTGTTTTAATAAAAATTAGCAGAGATAAACTCAATCTAAGAGACAGATTCTGGGAATTCATAATTTTTTCTGCGTTTTGCGTTGGCTTATTCAAAGCCTTAAACACTCAGTGTGTACTCCTCGAAGCCAACAATGTCATCCTTAACATCACGCCACTCTTTACGATATTTTTTACTATTGTACTAGTTCTGCTTATAATAAAGAAAAAAAGAAACGATTTAAAGACTAAAATTGGACTGCTGTTTTCAATTTGTCTTGTTTTTGATACTATTCTTTCTTTATTATATTTTAAAAGCATTGAGTTGGCAATTTTTGAAATAATTCTTATTAACATTACAATTTTATATTTTCTCCGTAATTCTTTTTCATTTAAGAAACGATATTATTTCTTTATCTGTACTTCCTTAGTCTATATACTAGTTACTTTTGTCAGTTATTTCATCATTAATAAATTAGAGGACAATTACAAAACTGATCAACTTGTTAAAGTTTATTCCAAGCTGGAGATCCTACGTCAAAGACTGATTGATTTTGAAAAAACAGGTCTAACCTTATGCAAGATGATTTCTATAAATCAACAGATCAAAAAAGCTGCCATCTCCAAAAACAAGAATGACAAGAGATGGACTTTAAAGTTATTTAACCAGATGTGCAGAGCTTCCTATGTTTGGCTTATGGATAAATCTGGCACAGTTACTCTCTGTTCCGATCCGAAATATGAAGGATATAACTATGCCTTTCGACCTTATTTTAAAAAAGCTATACAGGGGATTGCTAATGTTTACTATGCTAGAGGGGTAAAATCAGACACTGTTGGTGCATTTTTTGCCCGACCTGTAATAGTAGATGGAATAATTAGTGCCGTTCTGGTGATAAAATTTGATTTTTCTACTATATGGGGTTCTAGTTTTAAACAGAATCACATATTTTTTATGCACAAAAGCGGAGCAATTTTATTCGGCCCTGATGAAATGACCGATGTTTTGTTATATTCCTCACCGCAAAACAATGTTGATAACACACTGAAGGTTTTGAGTAAACAAAAAGTGTTCGGCCAAAGAAAAATCCTGAGATCGACCGAATACAAATTGATTAAAAAAAATCTCTTACAGGACAAAGAAGGGTATTCATGGATTTTAGAGAGAGTTCCCTTAAATGATGATGAATGGTACTTGGCAACATTATATAGCTTAAATCCTATTTTTCAATATAGAATCATATTATTAAATATATTTTTATTATTGTCCTTGATTCATGGTTTGTTATGTTTGAGAGTCATTCAAACTCACGAATTTATCTCTAGTTTAAAAAAAGAAGTTGATGAACGCAAAAGACTGGAAAGAATTGAGGCACTTTTGGTAACAGCAATAGAACAAACAGCAGAAAGCATTATCATTACAGATGCAAAAGGAATAATCCAATACGTTAACCCTGCATTTATTCAAACCACAGGATATTCAAGAGAGGAGGTTATCGGTCAAAATCCACGCATTCTGCAAAGTGGAAAACATGATAGCTCATTTTATAAACAAATGTGGGCAACTATTAGTAATGGCCAGCCATGGCATGGACATTTTATAAATAAGAAAAAGGATGGCTCCTTATATGAAGAAGTCGCAACTATCTCGCCAATAAAAGACGACAGAAAAAAAATCATCAACTATGTAGCTGTTAAACGCGATGTGACCCAGGAAAAGAAACTGAAAGAGCAACTTTTTCAAGCCCAAAAAATGGAGTCCATAGGGGTCCTTGCCGGTGGGATAGCCCATGATTTCAATAACATACTTATGGCTATCCAAGGATATGTAGACATCTCTCTCACCAAAATAGAGAGGAGCCATCCGGTTTACAAAAATTTAGTTCAAATTAACAGCAACGTTTCCAGAGCAACTGACCTGGTACGCCAACTTCTACTCTTCGGCCGCAAACAACAGATGGACTTCGCATCTGTAGACTTAAATAAAATTGTGGCCAATATCATTAAAATGCTCCAGAGGCTCATCGGTGCGGATATTAATATATCTACAGATTTATCTCCCGATTTATGGCCTGTACAGGCAGATGCGAGAAAACTTGAGCAGATCATCGTCAACTTGGCTATCAATGCCAGAGATGCCATGCCTGATGGTGGAAAGTTGAACATAAAAACTGAAAATGTACAATTTGACGAGGATTTTTTGCATGATATTCCAGATGCACGGGCAGGTAAATTTGTGTGTTTGTCTGTGACAGATATTGGAAGCGGTATGGATGAAGAAACCTTAAAGCACATCTTCGAACCTTTTTTTACTACCAAAGAGAGAGGCAAAGGCTCAGGATTGGGCCTGGCTGTTGTTTATGGCATTGTAAAAGAGCACAAAGGCTGGATAAATGTTTATAGTGAAGAAGGTCAGGGGACTGTTTTTAAAATTTACCTGCCGGCCCAGGACCAGGCTAAAAGAGTAGAGACCCAGACAGAAGAAAAACCATCTGACTTTGAAAATTTAGAAGGAAAACAAGAACGTGTTTTAGTTGTTGAAGATGAAGAAGGCGTCCGAGACGTTGTGGCTACTGTTCTTAGAGAAAATGGTTACACGGTATTTGAAGCGGCAACAGCCAGTGAAGCCCTGGAGATCTTTAACAATGAAAACGCGAATTTTGAGCTTGTCATAAGTGACATGATACTTCCGGATCAAAACGGTCTGGAACTAGTAGAGCAAATTTTGTCAAGCAAGCCTGAAATTGCAGTCATTTTGAGCAGTGGTTATACAGATTACAAATCGCATTGGCCAGTGATCCAGAAAAGAGGCTTCCGTTTCTTACAAAAACCTTATCCCATTGATACCCTTTTGCAAACAGTCAAAGAAGTGCTCGACAGAAATCATGAGGGATAAACAACTTAAATTCGTTGACAAAAATTGTTGTGGGCTAGTTTTGCGTCATTTAGCAGACAGTGGGGTAACCTTGCGTCATTTTTTAACAATGGACAAGCAAGCGACAGGAGGGACGGTATACTAGTGACCCTTGGTCTGAAAACCTCAAGGCGGCGACTCCTGCACCCACTTCTAATAAACATGCAAGACAAAAAAATTTTGGTCAGAAGCGGGTGCAGGACAAACATTCAGTTCCTACTGGCTACATAGTCAAGTTATATGACTTTACAAACTCATTAATTCGCTTTTGCGCGGCTTTAAGTCTCTTGCGCAAAGAAGCTCGATATTCTTCCAAATCCACTGTGGTTCGGGCTACGCCGGAATCCATGGCTGCCTTAGCTACTGCCGTGGCTTCCCATTCTAAAATTCTGGCATCCAAAGGTTTGGGGATTATGTAATCCAATCCAAACTGTAATTCTTTTAACCCGTAAGCTTCTAACACCTCATCTGGAACCGGCTCTTTGGCCAGCTCAGCCAGGGCTTTAGCCGCTGCTATTTTCATTTCCTCATTTATTTTTCTGGCCTGTACATCCAAGGCTCCTCGGAAAATAAACGGAAATCCAGAAACATTGTTTACCTGATTCGGATAATCAGAGCGGCCATTGGCCACAATGCAGTCAGGACGTACCTCTTTGGCTTCAGGGTAGGAAATCTCAGGATCCGGGTTGGCCATTGCAAAAATTATTGGGTCTTTGGCCATAGATTTAACCATATCCTGAGTCAAAATGCCTTTTACAGACAACCCTACAAACATATCAGCGCCTTTAAGCACATCGGCCAGCGAGCCATAATCCTTGTCCTGGGCAAATTCCTGCTTGTATTTATTTAAGACATAACGTTCTTTATGTATTAGACCCTTAGAGTCAAACATAAATATGTTTTCTTTCGGCAAGCCAAGACTCACATAAAATTTGGCACAAGCAATGGCTGCTGCGCCGCCTCCTGAAACCACAACCTTCAAACCTTCAATTTTTTTGCCAGTAAGTTCCAAAGCATTAATAAGGGCTGCGCCTGAAATTATGGCAGTACCATGCTGATCATCATGGAAAACAGGGATATCCATTTCTTCAATTAAAGTCTGCTCGATATAGAAACACTCCGGAGCCTTTATATCCTCCAGATTTATGCCCCCAAAAGTGGGTTCGAGCATTTTTACAAATTCAATGACCTTATCCGGATCTTTCTGTGCTATGTTTAGATCATAGACATCGATATCCGCAAAATATTTAAACAAAAGGCCTTTTCCTTCCATAACCGGCTTACCAGCAGATGGACCAATATCACCCAACCCCAGGACAGCAGTGCCATTAGAGACAACAGCCACCAGGTTGCCCTTATTGGTGTACTCATAAGCCAGTTGTTCATCCTCCACTATGGCCCGACAAGCCTCGGCCACTCCTGGAGTATAAGCCATGGACAGATGTTTCTGGTTCAAACAGGGCTTAACCGGAATAACTTCCAGCTTACCCTTCTTCCCTAGACGATGATAATCTAATGCATCCTCCCGGGTAAACAAAGCCATATTTCTCCCCCTGATTTTTCTGTGTTCACATGGCGAAAAAGAATTTGCTCACCATGGACACAGGTTTTATAAAGCGGGGGCTTATAGAGGAGATTATTATGGTTTTCAAGACATTTTTTAAAAAAAACTCACAATAACACTCTGCCTCCATCTAATCTGAATATTGAAACATCCGTGTCACATTTTTTAATCATTTCCACCACATGTGGATGGCATGTAAAATAGAACACCTGCATGGACTTACTCAGCTCAAGAATAGCCTGCAAAGAACTAACTGCTCTTTGCGGATCAAAATTGACCAGGATATCATCCATAATTATTGGCAGGTGGCGCTTTTTTTCCGCCACATCCTGTAAATAACCCAGACGTAAAGAGAGATATAATTGTTCGGCTGTTCCCCGGCTTAACTGGTGAGGTTCTTTTACTTCGCCATTTTTTGTGCGCACAGTAATTTTATTTTCACCCAAGGGAGCAAAAATTTCTACATATTCCTGTCCGGTGATGGTCTGGAAAAACTGTCCGGCCTTTTTCAACACTTTTGGCTGCTGTTCCTGCTCAAATTTAAGCTTCCCCTGTTCCAGAAAATACATGGCCAATTTATATTTAGACCACTTTAGAACGCCCTCTTTGATCTGCTCCAACAAACCTTCTTCTTTTGCCTTTAACTGCAATACTTCATCAGAACCGGCTAATTTTTCCTGCTCATTTTTTAACCTGGCAAGGGCCTCAACTATCCCGCTCTCTTCATCATTCATGGCCTCTATTTCTCTTTTCAATTCCTCAAATTTAGCTGTCAATTCGTTTTTATCCTCATGCACAAAGGACTGCCCGACCTCTTCCCAGGTTTTCAGCCCAAGTCCCAATTTTAATTGCTGTCTGATTTGCTTAAGCTCCTGACCAAGCTTCTGCCTGTGAGCAAAAATTTTACCTCTTTGATTAAAGTCTTCTTCACTTCCGGCCTTTGCTTTTCTCAGCAACTCATCCTTTTCCTTCTTAAGTTCAACAATTTCGCCACTCACGAGCTGCATTTTCAACTCGAACCCCTTCAAGGACTCATTCAACTCCTGCCTAACTCCCTGATTATGTAAAGAAACTTCCAGTTCTTCCTGCCAGTTATCCACTAAAACAGAAATATTATCAGAAGCGTCGGCCTGATAGTCCTGCCCCAAATCCTGGGCAAGCCTTTTAACCTTTTGCTCAAAAAGTTGTTTGCTTTTGTATAGCTCTTTTTGTTCTACCTGCAATTTTTCCAGTTGACTCAAAACATCCCTGGCTTGAACCACCAAATTCAAAGCTTCCAATACGGTCTGGGGTTCTAAATCCTGGTCAAAACCACATCCGGCTAGCCATTTTCGCCATTCTCCTAAAATCCGGCCATGTTCATCGCGAGCATTGCTAGCCTGATGTGCCAACTTATCCCTGTTCTGTTCAAGATCCTCTTTGCGTTTTTGCTTGTCTTCAATTTGTGTCTGCAGGGCCAGACATCTATTTATAATTTGCTCATTTTGTTCCACCTGCACCCAAAAACCATCCAAAGCCCCAAGCAGGGCCTCCGTACCTTTTTCACAGGCTGACTTTAAACTGGAAATCTTCTTAGCCTGCGTCATAAACTCCTTGATTTCCTTTTCCAAATCAGCCTTTTCTTTAAATTTAACCTGTAAGTCGGCTAATTTCTCCCTGGCCCTGACTATTTTATCCATAGTGCGGGGGAAAAGATGAAGGGAAATAGGAGTTGAAAAGTTTAATTGTCTTAAAAATTTCGCCCAGCTATCATCAATGGCCTGCACTCTCTGCGTTTTCTCTTTCTGTTCTTTGCTCAAGGCATCTATTTTTTCTCTTATTTTCTCTGCTTGAAAGTCAAGCCTGTCCAGTTCTCTACTCAATATCCTTTTTTGCTCACACAAAACAAGCTGCTCTCCCAGGGCATAGTCTATTTCCTTTAACAAATCCGGACCGATTTCATTTTTAATATTTAACTTTTCTGCCAAAGCAGATATTTGAGGCTCTATTTCCGCAATTTTTTCATCTAGCTCTGCAATCTTCTCTTTTGCCAATTTAACGCGGTCCTGTCTTTTAAGTTTTTGCAATAATCTTGGTAACAGTATTCCCAGGCCCGGGACCAACAATATCCCAAAAGATACTACCAAGGCAGTATTTTTAAAAAATAAACCGAAAGATAGACCTATGCATCCCAGAATGGTGAGTATAAGTCCTGTTGAAAACAGCTTGTCTCTGCTTTCAGGAGAATCTACAAAAGTTTCCAACTCCTTCTTTTCGTTTTCAAGCACTTCTTTTCTTTCCAGCAACCTGCTTAATCTTGTTATTTTTTCCTTTTGCAATCTTATTTCTCTGTCAGACTGAACATTAACTTGAATTGCATCCAGTTCCTTCTGTTTGGTCTCAATATCTTCCTGGAGATGTTCCAAGCTTTGTCTTAACCAGCTCAAATTATTTTCAATACTTTTTAAATCATCCTGAATTTCTTCTCCTTTTTGAACAAACTCCTGCCATTTTTGTTCAACCTCACGGGAAACAGGAAAATTTTCCAGTTCATCTTCTGTCCAGGCAGGATCGATACTGACAAGAATATTTTTTAGTTCTTTTTTTTCGTTTTCTATCTGCTCTTTTTTTATCTTGAGATCACGTACACAAGCCTGGAATCTCTTAAAGCCCTGGACAAGTACTTTTACATCGTGTTCGGAACAATCCAGCCTGTTCTTTTCTAACTCTTTCAGGTTTTCATGCAGAAAACCTAATTCCCGTTCCAGCTGAAACAGTTCTTCCTTGTTTTCGCTTAGCTTCTGTTCAAATTTCCGGAGTTCATTTACTGCATTGGTTATTTTTTGATCATATTTACGACATCTGTCTTTGGTAAATAAAGAAAGATCAAAACTTTTTATTTTGTCTTTTGTCCATCCTGCTCCAAGAGTGGACAAAATTTCATCCAATTTTTGTTCTAAAGAAACCAGGCTCTGGTTAAGAACTGGTATTTTTTTCAAAGACTCCTGATAGGCATTTTTACCTTGAACCAAAGAGCGTATCTCAGTTTTATGACTTATTATATTTTTATGAACTACCAAACTGGCAGCTCTGAGTTCCGCTTCCTTTTTCTCCTGCAAATATTGCTGTAACCGCTCTTCCCGCTCTCTTAACTTCTCGTTTATATGAGCTAAAAGCTCCAGGCCATTTTCAGGAAAGTATTCTATCTCTGGCAGATCCTTGAGCTCATCTTCTATTTCCCTACTTTCAATCCATAAATCCCAATACTTAATTAGCCCTTCTATCCTGTTGTGCTCAAATCTCAACTGTTCCCGCCTTGCACGCAAATCAACCAAGGCTGTCTCCAGGTTGTCCAGCTCCTTTTTTATCTCCTCAAAACGCTCAAACTCCTTTTGCGCCTGGCGTAAATCTTTCTGGACCTGGTCCAGTTCTCTAAGCTTCTTATTGATAAATTGTTTTTGCCCTCTCGGTCTGAATAACTCATCGGCCACATTTTCCAGACTCTTTCTTAAGGCCAGAACATCAGTGATACCGGCACCCAGGCCAGCACCGTAAATAACTCCCTTGATCTGTTCGTTGTTCAAGCTCTGCAAAGTCTGAAGTTCGGTAAGGCTAAAGGCATAAATATTTTTATAAATTTCCTGGTTCACCCCGTAAAAAAGGGCTTGCAGGTCCTGGTGGCTTCCCTTTGTGCCATCAGAAAAGATAAGCTTGAGATCTCCGCCTTTGGGCCCATTATAGCGCTCGACAGTTATCCGGCTAAAATCCGGAGTTTCCAGGTCGATCCTTCCGCCATGCCTGCCTCCTTTAAGAGGAGGAAAAAGCGGGTTTTTTCGTCTACCTTCAAAACCAAATAAGATAGAACGAAAAAAGGCCAGCAACGTAGATTTGCCGGCCTCGTTATTACCCCAAAAAATATTTATTCCAGGCTTAATATCAGTTAATTTTTGGTCATGAAATATTCCAAAGCCATCAATATAGGCCTCTACAATCCGCACTTACTATTCTCCCACTTAGCCTATTAACAATTGTTTTAACGGGTACACCCGATGTTTGCGCTGGCACAAAATGCCGCCACTTGAAGTAAATTTTTTTTAATTAAAAAATCAATTGCTCTCACCCGTTCGCTTCGCTCACTAGAGGCGTATTCGGTATCTGCACCTGTCGGAAAAATGTCTAATACACTTTTTTAACCGCAGACCCACGCAGACTAACGCAGACATTCTTGTTCGGCAGACTTTGCCGAACAAAAACCTGACGGCCTTACAGGCCGTAGTTAAGCTTAGTAACAATCACTTTCCGGGTGTGCTGATAGCCTTATCCGATACGATAAGAGTCAAAATTCAAATATCCTCTCCTGCCTTTCGGGCCGGGAAGGCAACAGGAACGCATCCGCTATTTACACAGATTTTTGCGAAGCCTTAATTTTGGCATTCCAACTGCTGATTGTTTTCTCTTTTTACGCTCATATTTAGCAAAATTTTGTCATAATTAAATAATCAAACCTGTGCAGATGCTATGTATAGTGGTAATAATCCAGAATCTGACAGCAATCAGGAGAAAATTCAACTACGGAATCCCATCTCCACCCTACTCAACCACTCACCTACTCAACCACTCAACTAATCACCTACTCACCTACTCAACTACTCAACCAAAGTGCATCTATCAGATGCACCTCGCTCACTAGAGGCGCTGAGGCACGGAGTTTTCTTTTTCCCTGAGCATAGCTCAGGAAGCTTTCTTGCTGTATGCCCAGCTCGGGCAGGCAGCAAAAACCTCTGTGTCTCCGCGTCTCTAGCGACCAACGGGAGCGGGCGAGAAAAAACATCCTAACGACATATGTCGTTTAAATGTAGTCAGCTCAGAAATCAATCAAAAGGATTCGCCCTGTTTGAGCCAAGAAGATATAAGATCAATGTTTTTTGATATAGCTTTGGAGGTTAGTTTCTCGCATAAATGTGGTGGGTTATCGGGGTGAAATCCTTCAGGACGTAAAATCTTACACAAAAGGCTCCCAAAGTTCTTTTCAAACTCACCGGCTAATTTTTTACAAAAAGATATGATCTCTTTGTCGGGAATGCCTTTTGCTCTCCCAAGAATGCCAACAAACATTAAAGCGCCTTCAACAAGACCACATTGTGCCTGATATCCACCTGCCCCATGCATCCCTATTGCCGCGTCTATCACCTGGCTATTCAGTTCTACATCAAAAAACTCTGACAAAGTTTTAAGTGTTGTCGTGGCACAATTAAGGTCATAATCCCAATAATAAACATGAACCCTCTCTTTTACAAACGTGGACTTATCCATAAGCCTTCCCTCTAACAGGTTAGTGTTGCCTGTCATAAAGTATTATTTATTTTTTTATGTCCTCTTGAATAATATTAAGGGCTGCGGGATTTGTCCAGTATTGTTGGTAGCAGAGCAAACACACCTAAATTGCAAAAATTCTCGCGCCAAGACGCAAAGACGCCAAGGAAAACAAAGGCTTTTGTTCGGCTTAAGGGCACAAGCCGAACAAAAGATTCTCGTTCCTTTGGGTCAATTTTGATGTGCACTAAGGATTTGTTAGATATATAAATTTTCGAACTCAGCTTAGGTTAATCCATTTATCCTGGCCTGAAAGGCCAGTAAGTCGAGCAGACGCTTTCGCTATTTCTACCCTTGGCGACTTGGCGGCTTGGCGCGAAACTTTCTCTTAAAAAAAAGATCTACCCTTGCCAATCCTGTATTGTATGATTTCTTCAAAAGAGCTTTTCTGGAATAGATATTTCCTTTTATAATATACACCTGTGCATCGCACCATTCAGCTCCATCTTTTTTGTATGATGCCAAATTACTGAATATCTTTCTAGTATTGATTCCAAAAATATTTTGGTAAATCTTGCATTCTAAATATTTTTTAACAATCACCTTGACAATAAAATGAATTATAAATTAAATGTCTTAATATTTTTTGATGATTACTGAGTGTTTTCGAAGTATGAATATAGTTTTTGTATGTTAATTTTTTAAAAGAATAACTGAAATGATTGAAGAAATGGACGAATTGTGCTTTTTTGATAATCCAAAAACATGGATAGATGAATTTTTAAAGCATCATCCAGAGAAGGTAGATAAATTTGTCGACCCTCTAAGAGAATAAAGGATAACCTTTTTCTCGGTTTTAAGAGATATTTTTTAAATTTGGCAAGCATGAAAGTCGAGATAACAATTTAATAAAATTATCTTTTTTTATATGATTAGCAATATAATTTTCTATACGATCAAATTATATAGCTTAAATTTAAAAAAGAGGCCAATTCCCAGGCAGGCATTAAAAAAATCATCTGTTAAAGATTAAAAGTTTTTATCCAGCAAAGACTTTTTTCTGAAAAAAAGTGCCATGATTTGGCTTAATTAGTTAAAGTATAATTTTTTTTAAATGGATCTGATTAATTTTAAAATGTAAAATTTTTAACTTAACTTAGTAAAAAAAATATGGCGATGGTTGCCAAAAAAATTCTGAAAAAAATTTTGTATAAAAAAAGTTATACATTAAAAAATTGGTAGGATTGGCGTAAATTGTTAAAATAATGGAGAGAGAAAAATGATAAAATGAAAATATAAACAATTGTGCTAGCACCACCAATTTGGTGTTATATGTTCAATTGTTTATACTCAGACATTGTGGGTAAGTAAAAAATACTTTAAAAAGGGATAATTATGATAGAAGGTTCAAATTGGCATAAATGGGACTTACATATCCACACACCAAGTTCAATTATTCAAGATTACGGTGGAGATAATGACGAAACTTGGGAAAAATTTATTCTCGCATTAGAAAGGCTACCAGAAGAAGTTAAAGTAGTAGGTATAACTGATTATTATTTTATCGATGGATATGAAAAAGTAATGAGTTATAAATACAATGGAAGATTAAAGAATTTAGAAAAAATTTTTCCAATTTTAGAATTTCGTATTGATACCTTTGGAAGTGGTAACGAAAATAAATTACAAAAAATTAATTTACATATTTTATTTGATGTAGATGAAACTAATTTACAAGCCGAAATAAATAAAATCCGAGAAGAATTCATTAAACAAATACCATTAACAAAACTATCACAGCATAAAACAAAAAATTTATCCAAAGAAAACTTAACAAATGAAGGTGGTGATTTAAAAACAGGTTTTAGCGATCTGATTCCATCAACAGATAGGGTTTTTGAATTATTAGAAAGTGAGACTTGGAAAAATAAAACATTCTTATTTTTAGGTTATAAAGAATGGTCTAACCTTGAAAAAAACAATCAATTAAAACCACTTAAGGAACATCTATACGATAAAGTAAACACTTTTTTTAGTTCAAATTTTGCAACTTTTGAAAAAAATCAAGAATGGTTAAATGAATTTGGAAATAAAAAATTATTGCATTCACAAGACATACACGATTTTAAAATTTTAGACACTGCTAATAAAAATGAAGATGATATTTTTATAGAAAGTAAAAATTATAATTGCTTCACTTGGATAAAAGCAGAACCTACTTTTGAAGGTTTAAAGCAAATAAAATATGAGCCAGATGATAGAGTCTTTATAGGAGAAAAACCTGAACTACTCGAAAGAGTATCATATAACAAAACAAAGTTTATAAAAAAATTATCCATAAATCAAATTGATGGGTATAGTGGTAAAAAAGGTGTTTGGTTCAATAATATTATAATACCCTTTAATTATGGAATGGTTTCAATAATAGGTAATAAAGGAAGTGGTAAAAGTGCAATTGCTGACATCATCGGTTTATGTAGCAACTCTCATCATTACAAAGATTTTTCTTTTTTAAATAGGGATAGATTTCTAAAAGGAGGATTGGCAAAAAACTTTACTGCTAAATTAGAGTTTGCAAGTGGAAAAATTCTAGAGAAGAATCTATCTGAAAATATTGATATAAACTCACCGGAAAGAGTAAGGTATTTACCACAAAGTTTTTTTGAAAGATTAACGAACGATTTAGAAAGTTATGACTTTGAAAGAACACTTGAAGAATTAGTTTTTTCATATTTACCAGAAGAAGAAAAGCTTGGTGAAAGCACATTTCAAGATTTAATAGCATATAAAAAAGAGAGTATAAAAAAAGATATTGAGTTAATAGAAAAAGAAATAAAAGAAATAAATGAAGAACTGATAAAACTTGAAGAGAAAGCTAATTCTAATTATTTCTCCAAACTCAAAAATGAGTTGGTTATTAAAAAGAACGAGCTTGAAGAATTAGAAAAAAATAAACCTATTGAAGTAAAAAATCCTGATTCAGATGAGGAAACAAAAGAAAAAAACGAAAAAATTACAAAAGAATTAGAAGGGTTAAATAAGAAGAAGGAAAAACTCGAAGAATTATTAGAAAAAAGCAAGAATGAATTAATTAATTTAAAAAGGGAAATAGAAGAATTAAAAACGGTTAAAGAAGATTTATTGCGTTTTGAAAATGAGATAAAGGAAATTATTTCACTTACTTCACAAAAATTAGAAAAATATGATATTGACTCAACAAAAATACTTTCCTACAAATTAGATTTAACAGACCTTAATAAATTACTTGAAAAGAAAAAAAGAAAATACAAAGAAACAGCACAAACATTATATTCAGAAGAGAATATTGCTGATGTACCAGAAAATAAGCAAAAAATTATAAAAACAAATAGCATCGTAATAAAACTGCATAACATTAATACTAAAATTAAAGAATTAAAAAATAAATTATCTACCCCATATAAAAAATATCACGAGTATCTTGAAAACCTTAAAAAGTGGGAAAAAGATAAAAATGTCATAATTGGAGATATTGAAAAGACTGGGACAATAAAGTGGTATGAAAATCAAATAAAGAATGTAACAGAAGAATTACCTACAATAATAATTGAAAAACGAGATTTAAGGGTTAATAAAACTTTATTAATTCTTGATAAAAAACTAGAAATTGTTAAAATATATAACCGACTGAAAGAATCTGTTGATAATGAGATTAAAGGACACAAAGATATTTTAAAAGATTATGAAATTAACATTGATGTGGCACTAAAATTAAAGCCCAGTTTCTCAAATGACTTTTTGTCTTTTATAAACAAAGGGGTTAAAGGTTCTTTTTATGAAATTGAGCAAAGTAATGAAAGGATAAAGAAATTAATTGAAAATAAAAATTTCCAAGAAAAGGATATTTTGAAACAGTTTTTAGATGAAATAATTCAAAATTTAGAAATAGATAAACGAGAAGGCTATAATAATGAAAAAAGACAAATAAAAGAACAAATAATACAAGGAAAAGTATTTGATTTTTATAACTTCTTATTCTCAATAAACTATTTAGAGCCATCATATGAATTAAAATTAGGTGAAAAACATATTACTGAATTATCACCTGGTGAAAAAGGTGCTATGTTAATTGTTTTTTACTTAATGCTTGATAAGGAAAATATACCACTGATAATTGACCAACCCGAAGAAAATTTGGACAATGAAAGCATATACAAGATTTTAGTTCATTTTATCAAAGAAACCAAAAAGAGAAGGCAAGTCATAATGGTAACACACAACCCAAATCTGGCTATTGTAGGAGACTCAGAACAAATTATCTATGTTTCAATTGACAAAAAGAACAAGAATACATTTAGTTTTTCTTCTGGTGCAATTGAAAATCCTGAAATTAATGAGTTATCATCAAAAATACTGGAAGGAACAATTAAAGCTTTTGATATAAGAAGACTAAAATATTTTGAGGTATAAACTATCCACACAATGGCGGGTATGGTACTATAATTAAAAGAAAGTGCGAAAAATCCCATCACTGTGCATATGCGTTACCGTTGAGAAGTATCACGAAAAAAATGTATAATCGGGTAGCCGAGGGATTTTCTCCCCCAGCCCCCACACCACCCTGCGTGCGGGTCCGCACAGGGCGGTTCATCAGGATTACCGGGCCGTAGCCGGGTAGTGAATCTTTACCCATTGTTCTTTGACAGAAATCAATCCTTGCTCATATAGCCATTTATTGGTCATGCCACTTTGTGCCGCCAGAGTGCGGGCTAAATGCCATGGTCCCTTACGGCTTAATGCTGTGAGTATGGCCTGTCTTTTGGATGTACCAAGCTTGAGCAGGTTGCGGACTTTGGTACGGACGTACCGCCACTGTTTCCAGTAACACATCCGTATCCGACGACGAAGCCATTCATCTATCTCAGGGATGGGCCGGTAATATTCCGATATCCCGTAATAGTTCATCCAGCCCCGTACATACTCCGCTAATTTCCTGTAGCGGTATTCCATAGAGACAAACCAGCTCCTTCCAGTTAACAGGCGTATCTGCCTTTTAAACTTTTGATAGGATTTCTCACTCCACCTGATTTTGCCTCGTATGAAGACGAAGCCCAGGAAGCTGCACTCCTCCACCGGTGCCACTTTGCTTTTCTGCTCATTGACTGCGAGTTTCAGCTTATTTTCCAGAAACCGACAAATACTGGTCATCACTCGTTCTCCAGCCCTCAGACTCTTCACTAGAATAATGAGGTCATCAGCATACCGGCTGAAGCGGTGACCGCGTTGTTCCAGTTCTTTGTCCAGATCATCAAGCAGGATATTCGCAAGCAGTGGTGAAAGTGGTCCCCCTTGGGGGACTCCCATAAGTGTTGCCTGTAAGCGGCCTCTGACCATAACTCCGGCCCTGAGGTATTTGCCGATAAGACTTAAAACACGCTTATCCGGCACCCGGCGGGATACTCGATTCATCAGTACATCGTGATTAACTCGGTCAAAAAATTTCGCCAAGTCGAGATCAACGGCTATTTTATAGCCTTGCCTGATGTACTTTTTCACCTGTCTTACCCCATCATGGGCTGATCTTCCAGGCCGGAACCCGCAACTTGATTTAGAAAACTCAGGATCAAATATTGGCCCCAGTACCTGGGCTATGGCCTGCTGAATTAGGCGATCCAGCACGGTTGGAATACCAAGGGGACGGCAACTGCTATCCGGCTTTGGTATTTCAACACGAAGTACAGGAGAAGGGGTATATTCTCCTGTAAGGATTGATGCACGTATATCTGGCCAGAGATCACGGAAGGCATCTGGAAATTCCTCAACGGTTATTCCGTCAATGCCGGGAGCGCCTTTATTAGCACGAACCCGTTTCCATGCCTCACCGATATTCTCATTCGATAATATACGTTCCAGTAGCCTAAGATTTGAGGCTGGTTCTTCCATAACACGCCTGGACAAGACTCCTCCAGTCGGGTTCAACGTATGTTCAGAGCTCATGGATACCTTTTCCTCTCTTGATGTTCGGCCCTTCACCATGTCCGGGACATTACTCCTGGCATTTGCCTACTATGGCTTATGCTGACTCCTGTTCTCTCACCATACGGATTACTCCATATAGCGCTGCAAGCTCTGTCTGCTCATCTTTGTTTCGTTTCACACAGACAAGGCAGAGCCTTCCATTCTCTGTGCCGGGACATTGGGATACCGGTGGCCCCCTGCCGGTGATCTTACTGGGAACATTATCTTGCCGCATGGAAAACAGGTCTCCCCGGATAAGGGCGTTCACCCCGTTGAATTTCCCAAGGGGAACCCTATTCAACAGGGTAAACTTCCGATGTTTGATCCGCGTCATTTACCGTGTCTCCTGTTCCCAGGGTTTTGACATTTTGTGCTGTCTTACCCGGAGACTCGGCCTTATATGACGTTTCTGTTCGTCGGCCCACATCTTTGCACTCCGGCTTACTTCAGACCTTACCTTGCGGCAGAGGCCATTGCCTTCAGCTAGTAAATCAGGCTAAATTATTTAGCTTAGGAACCATTACAGGGGACTTGAACCCCATAAGCTCACGCCCATGCCGGGCGTACACAAATCGTTGCACCTGACATTTTTCCGCTTCGCTTCAAAATGCAGGTGGACTCACACGTTAGATTTTGCAAGGATAATATAATGAAATCTCTACAAGTATTTTCACGAATTACCATAAGCATTTTTTGCATTGCTGCATCAATAGTTCTTTATAAGGTTGAAGTACTTGATCATCAATGGATTACCTTCAACAGAGATATAAACGGTTATGTCAATGGATGGTATACACCTGAAGATGCGATAACAAAAGGAAGATGGAATACTAACGACTGGGATTTTGAGATTTTATCTCGTGATTCCTTTAAAGTTCGAAAGCATGTGAATCCAATTACATGCTATTTAATTCCGCTTACTTTTCTTTATGGTGCAGTCGTTGTATTTGTACCATCTAAGAAATAGTGAATAAGTTTGACGAGATTTTATTAAACTCTTATAAAAAAATAAAAACATCTAACTTTTTCTTGCAGTGGGATTTTCAGCCACTGACGCGTCTGTAACCCCTTGAAGATGGTGTTATACACAAAAAAAGACAATGAAAGGAGTATTAAAATGGAACGATATGGCGATATAGATCGTGATTCTGGGGTCGTAGCATATGAAAATGGATCGGACTATATTCGTGTGCAATTCAGTGATGGATCTATATATCTTTATACCAATCGAAGCGCTGGGCAAAAACACATTAAAGAAATGAAAACATTAGCATCTCGCGGAGACGGATTAAATGCCTACATTAATAATCACGCAAGAAAATCATACGAAAGAAAAGAAAGATAAGAGGTGACTTAGCAATGGCAACACGTGAAGATATGATGGATTTGGATAGTTGTCTGTTTAAAGTCTAGAGAAGGCAAAGGATGGCCTAAGGATGTTTCAAAGTACATTTGGGACAACTATGAATCCTAACTAAGAGCTTCAGGTAATCTTCTCTATACTTGGCAGTACGATGTCAGGTGGGCTGCACAAAAGCTACGTAACAGTGGAGTTCTAAAGCCAGTTCCTGGCCGTCGTGATCTACCATGGGAATTGGCGTAAAAATGCATAACAAGGCGCTACACCGGAATTTTGTTACGCTGCGCTTCACAAAATCCAGTTCACTCAAACGTTAGCTGCCACAAGAATGATCATGGAAGAAAAGTACAAATTGGTAACAAATGAGCTTGATAAGGTTCTTAATAACCTTCCCGGTAAACTAGTAGCAATAGACGGGAGAGATAGGTCTGGAAAAACTACTCTTGGTAGATTTTTAGCATTTAATTACAATGTTTCTCTAATTGAAACTGATCTATTTCTTATCAAACAACAAGACTCGTTCACTTATGAAGACCAAATTAATCGCATTATTGAGCGACGTCTATCTATTCCAAGACCTGTAATAGTAGAGGGTGTAGCCATATTGAAATTGCTCGAAAAGCTTAAAAGAACGAAAGATTACCGAATTTATGTTGAGAATGAAGAATTTGAAGGTAGTCATGGGTTAAGTGAAAAATTTAAATAAATATGAAGAAAAATACAAACCAAAGGAGAGCGCTGATTTTGTTTTGCATCTTAAACACTAAAGCAGCAAACAAAGGTCACGTTGGGACGCAAACTACGCTGCGCTTCGTTTGCGCCGCACAGCTTGAACGTTAATGTTTCAAAAGACAAAGCCCATCACATGAATAGAATATGAGTGAAGATACGAAAAAAATGGATCCCAAGACAATTGGTCGCATAGATGAGCTTCTTGATTATGTGCATCATTTAGGGAAACTCAATCAAAAACCAATCTTCAGAATAGAAGAATATAAACAACTGTGCATATGGGAGCATGAGTTAAGAGGGAAAATCGGAATCCAGCATAATATTGTTGATGATGAAGGTGTTTCTGTCTGGTTGAGAATTGAGAGGTTAAAGAGGCTTCCACCACCACGCGTTCCAGAGCAAATAAAGGAATGGATTTCCATTGGAAATGACCCGGAAAATAGCCCGCAGATCAAAGAAAAATTAATCAAAACGCTGCCTGAATCTGAAGCTAGTAAACTTGTTGATGACGGGATTGTTAAAGATAATGATGTTATAGGTCCGCTAAACGAACAAATTGCCGAAATCAAAATGAAAGATGTCATTTTTCGGCTGGAAAATAATGAAAAGGTAAAAAAGGAAATTGATACCTACCTCAATGAGCAGTGGCTACCTTGGTCTGAAGAAGAAAAGCCACGCAGACAAACGATTAAAATATACGACTCACTATTTAGTCTGCAGCAAACTATTGAGGCGCAGGGTGATGAACAACCCATTGAATTAGTATGGGGCATCGGTATTGCGCGCTGGATATATGAGGGGCACAAAATTAATCACCCCTTACTGGAAAAGTCAATTGAAATCGAAGTTAATCGAAAGGATGGAGCAATATTCATACGCCCTAGGAATATTGAACCAACACTTTCTATAGGCGCGTTCTTCGCGCTGGAAAATCCTGGGGTGGATGCCTTATTGCGTTTTGAAAAGAAACACTTTTCTGAATTGTCAGAAGATATTGAGTTCTCCCCATATATTCATGAAAGTTTTGAACCACTGCTTCGCCAAGCATCAACTCACCTTAGTGAAAGTGGTACTTACTGGCCAGACGTCAATCCAAACAAGGAAAATCGAGAGCCGAATGAAATAAGTGAGATCCTCGAGATAACAGATAGCTGGGTAATTTTTGCGCGGCCCAGAAGTACAACGGGGTTTATTCAGGACATTGAGCGTTTCAAGAAAAAACTCGAAGAATACAAGGAATCAGAAAAACAAATTCCGAATCCAGCAAAGAGACTTGTAACAGAATTATCAAATGAAAGACTATTGCAAACAAGTGGTGGTTTTTTATCTGATGGTGGAATGTCATCATCTGCGTCAGGGGGTTCCTCCACGGACAGGAATAAATCAGAGCTATATTTCCCTAAGCCATTCAATGACTCACAAGTTCAAATAATAGATCGGCTTGAAGAAAACGACGGGGTTGTAGTCCAGGGTCCTCCCGGTACAGGTAAAACACACACAATCGCGAATATCATATGCCATTATTTGGCTACAGGACGGAGAGTGTTGGTTACCTCCAAGGGCGAGCCTGCATTGTCTGTGCTGCAAGAGCAAATACCTGAAGAATTGAGAAGTCTTACGATAAGTCTTCTTACAAATGAAAGACAGGGAATGAAGCAGCTTGAGTCTGCTGTTGAATTGTTGGCTGGCTTGGTTAGCCAGAGGAGCTTACGTGAATTAAAACAAGAAGCGGAATCGAGTGAATTAAGAGTTAAACAACTCAAAAGAGAAATTTACCAGATTGACACACAAATCGAAGAATGGGGATTAAAACAGCTCAAGCCTGTGCCAAAAAAATTAACTGAAGCAAATTATGAGATTACGGCTATGGAATTGGCTCAGCAGCTTATCAGCGACCCAGGAGAACATGACTGGCTACCCGATGAGCTTGGAGTATCTGAAAAATACACACCAAAATTCACTGATTCAGATATTGCAAAAATCAAAAATGCACGCCGCAAGGTTGGTGAAGATATTGTATATGTGGGCAAGGTTCTTCCAAGCATACAGGATTTACCTGATAGTGCGAATATAGCGGCTATTCATGATGATTTGTCAACTGCTGCAAGAATAGACAATGAATCAAAAAGTAATCACATTCCACTTCTTGCTGTTTCAGTCGAAAAATCCGTTGATCGTGCAAGGCAACTGATTAAACCTTTGCAAGAACTGAGTGGGCTTCTTGAACAATTTGAAAACCATCGTTGGCTGGAAAAGCTATTTTATTCATGGGTTGGGGAAAAAGCGGCACCTAATGGAAATGTCGAATTATTTAATATCTTATTCGAATCTTTATCTGCCTTAATGGAGCAGCGCCAGATATTTGTTAAAACTCTTGTAGAAATGCCCAATCCATCTTCATGCTTTGAAGATATAAATGGGGCATTGAATAATCTAGTAATTGGAAAAAGAGCATTCGGTGTTTTTTCTTTTGGTAATAAAGAAGCCAAAACGATTATTGAACACGTGAAAATTGATGGGGAGAAACCAAAAGATAAAGAACAGTGGCAATTGATTCTGGACTATGTGAATTTTCAGGAAAGCATGAAAAAATTCATTATTAAATGGAATCATGCCGGTCAGGAACTTGAATTGCCAGAACTGGAATACCGTTACGGAAGTCTATTTAGGGATCTTCAGGATATACAAACATTACTTTTAGATACAAAAAAAATAGCAAAACAATTGACGTCAATTAAAAAGGAGATTTTAGATCTTTTTCCTCATGGTATAGATGTTTCCAATATTGTACGAAGCAGACAGGAAATAGACAAAGTGATTCAAGCGGTTGAGCTAAATACCTCGCGTATAAGATTAGGTGCTCAACGGCTTAAACTTCAGGATTTAGCGGAAAAGCTTATACAATCTGAAAGTGATATATCTAATAATATAAAAACTTTCATAGAAAATACTATTGGTAATCCAGCGTTTTCATCAGACAGAATTATCCAGGAGTGGCAGAATTTAGTTTCCGAATTAAAAAGAATCAATGATCTTTTTGGGTACTTACGTGACATCGAAAATATAACAGACAAAATATCTGAATCCGGTGCGTCTCTGTGGGCTAAAAGGCTTAAATCAGAGCCATTACTTCGTAATGACGATGAGTTGACCCCGGTTACTTGGTATGAGACATGGAAGTGGAAACAACGAAAGCAATACCTGAAAGAAATTGATGGGCGTGAGCAACTCAAGGAGCTTTCAACAAGAAGATCGAACCTTGATAGCGATCTTAGGAAGACGTTTTCTGAGCTTGTACGTTTAAAAACTAACATTGGTTTACATTTGAGCATGACAGAACGTGTTCAAGGGGCCTTGATGCGGTTTATTTCTTCTGTTTCAAAAATTGGCAAGGGGACAGGAAAAAGAGCGCCAAGACATCGGAGAGATGCTTACCGCGCAATGCAAGATTGTTATAGTGGCGTACCATGCTGGATTATGCCCTCATGGCGAGTAAGTGAGAGCCTGCCGTCAGATTACGGCTCATTCGATTTGGTAATTATTGATGAGGCATCGCAATCTGACATAACCGCTTTACCGGCAATACTGAGAGCCAAAAAACTCCTTATCGTTGGCGATGATAAACAAGTTAGCCCAACAGCCGCTTTCCTTGCTGAGGAAAAAATACTACAGCTTAAACATAACTTCCTTAGAGACCAGCCCTTTGCTGAGCTACTTCTGCCGGGGGTTTCAATATATGATCTCGCTAATGCTGTATTTCCGGGACAGCGTACTATGTTGACTGAGCATTTTCGATGTGTGGAGCCGATTATTCGGTTTAGTATGCAGTTCTATAACGAGCCGTTAATACCACTCAGGATACCGAAATCATCTGAAAAACTAACGCCGCCATTGATCGATGTGTATGTAAAAGGGGGGCGCCGAAATGAGCGGAACAAAATTAATGAATTAGAAGCAGATGCTATTATATCTGAAATACAAACGCTGGTGTCTGATCCAAGATACAAGGGCCGGAGTATTGGTGTAGTGTCACTGATTGGCGCACAGCAGGCAAAATATATACAGGATCAGTTATTGATTGAATTAAGTGAAGACACATATCAGGATTATCAGATTGCCTGTGGTGACCCCGCTACTTTCCAGGGAAAAGAACGAGATATTATGTTTTTATCTATGGTGGTTGGCCCTGGGCAGGGTGCTGTAATGACCAAAAGGGAATATGAACAGCGTATGAATGTGGCTTTATCCAGAGCAAGGGATCGCATGTATCTTTACAGAAGTATTCAAGAATCCGATTTAAACAATGAATCAGATTTGCGTTTAAAAATACTCCGTCATTTTGCATCACCCATGCCACATAATGAGGCTGTTGATAATCCTGTTGATCTATGTGATTCTGAATTTGAAAGGGATGTATACCGGAGGTTAATTGAGAAAGGTTATAACGTTACACCACAGGTAAGAGTAGGCACTTATTCAATTGACCTGGTTGTTGAAGGAGAAAATGACCGTAGACTAGCAATCGAATTAGACGGCGACAAATATCACCCACCTGAAAAATGGATGGAAGACTGGAAACGGCAAAGAACCATGGAGCGAGTTGGCTGGAAGTTCTGGCGATGCTGGGGTTCAAGCTACAAAATAGACCCTGAAGGTTGCATCGAAGATTTAATAGGCGTACTAAATAGTATGCAAATATATCCATGTAATATTACAAGTAGTTCAAATATTTATACCGAACAAAGAGTATATGAAACGGCGGTTGAACATAATTAGCTTGATTTTAGTTGTGAGGTTTCAAGACATTCGCTACACTTTTAGCTGCTGGTTTTGACTTTTATATGGGTATAATAATCGTATGAAAGAATCAGTTAAAAAGATAAAGCAGAGGAAAAAATGGATTGACCATTATGTGTGTACTAGTCAAAACAACTTCTGACAATCAAAACAATGGCTGTGAAGTTTCAAGACATTCACTACACTTCTAGTTGCTAGTTTTGACTTTTAAATCGAAATAAAAATCGTATGAAAGAATCAGTTAATAAAGATAAAATAGAAGAATAAATGGACTGACATTGTTCATAATAGTCAATCCATTTCTTTAACATGCAGAAAATTCGATATCCCCAGATCTACCTTTTATCGCTGGTATAAACGCTATCAGGAGTCTGGTTCTGATGGCCTTGCAGATCTGTCCCAGAAACCCCATAATTTAACTATTAAATTTTTGGTATAATGGTAATTTGAGCCTTGTTTTTTGAAATTGACAGGAAAATAATTGGAAAAAATTGGAAGCTAATTTGTCTCATATGTGTCGAAACCACACAAATAAGCCCTACCCCCAAACCTCTTTTTATTATTCCAACAAAATTTAGCAACTTTATCCGTAATTGCCTTTTTACATTTTGCACAATAATAATCATTTTGCTTTTTACTCTGCTTATTGAATTCAGACACTGATTTGTTTTCTTCAAGCTTTATATTAAATTTAGCACGATAATTGATTGATGATGGCCTATGGTATGAGGCCAATTTTTCAGCGGTTTTTCTGAGAGTATCAGAGGAGATAAACTTTGTTGTGTAATGCTTCTCCTGGAATTGGAATTTTGCCGTCATCAAATTAGTTAGTTAAAGTTGATTACTACCAGCCATTAAAAACCTTTTTGTTGGAGACATGTCGATGAAGCCTCTGCGTCATCGCTACTTGCAGATTCAGCAAGTCAGGTATTGCCTTTTTGCCTTTCTGGCCGCCCTGGCAGCCCCCAACTTCCTGTCACGTTCTTTGAAAATCTGATCCTCTCGGCCCTTAAGTTTTGCCTCAGGGCTAATATATCCGATAGCGCTGTGAAGACGTACTGTATTGTAATGCTTAACGTACCCCGCTATCACTTCCCTGGCGTCTTTCAAAGA
>NZ_JAGUQP010000009.1 GCF_018704065.1 Desulfovulcanus ferrireducens
AAAATTGTTCTTGAAAACAAAATAAACTAACCAATAAATTTTAACCATTAACTATTGACAAAAAACACAGTTGCTGAGTTAATTTGCGAGCGCATTTTCTTCAATGCTAACAAAGACTTGGACACATCTAAGGCTTGCTTACGGGCTGTGCATAATGGGGTTAGTCAATAGAATATTATTGAATGCCTTTTCTGTTGTTATGATGGGTTTCGAAAGTTCGATGGAATAACCTCCCTATGCACAGCACTTCCGCAATCTTCGCCAAGATGTGTTACCCAACCCGTTTGTAATGCATTTCAGAAAATGTACTCTTCAATTGTGTGGTAATTTGAGGATGTTAATCATGTCAGAAGTTGAGTTAAATAGTAGTAACTCGAGCCCGGATTCTTGTCACAGCAGTTATTTAAATTAGCCGTGTAATCATTTTTAAGGCCAAAAGCAGAATAACCAGAGCCAGAAATCGTTTCACAGTTGCTGGTTTTAGTTTTTTTTGCATGAATTGGGTGCCAAGGTACCCGCCAATATAGGCTGCTAAGCCGACAAGCAAAACAAGCAAGGGATTGACGTGTCCCATAGCCCAGTAAGCAATAAAGCCGGTTAAAGAGGAAAAGGGGACCACAAAGGCCGTGATTGCAGCGACTTTTTTAGGGTTGAAGCCCAGAATGATCATAAGAGGCGAGATGAGAGCTCCGCCGCCGACTCCGAGCAGGCCGGAGAGAAATCCGGCTGTCGAGCCAATGCCAATCATGGGCAAAAGAGGGCGGTCTTCCCTGAATTGATCTTTATATTTTGAGCTCTTAAAAAAGAGCATCATATTGCCGGAAAAGATGAGGAAAAGGGTAAATATTATCAACACTGTTCTGGTGGATATGAGCGTGGAGACATAGGCGCCGGCAGGCGCAAGCAGGGTAGAGGAAATAATAATAGGTATGCCCAGACGAAAATCCAGTCTCTTATGCTTGATGTTGGAGATGCTCGCACCGGTCATGCTGAGGGTATTTATAAAAAGACAGGTGGGCTTGGCTTCATTTAAAGGAAAGCCAAGCCAGTGAAGGATAGGGACCAAAACCAGGGCAGATCCTATGCCCCCCATGGCAAAAATAAAACTCAGGCCAAAGGATAGGGAGCTGACCAGTAAGAGCAGTGAAACGTCCATGTCTGGATAGACTACCTATACTTTTTGCCTTTTAAAAATAGGACCAGGCTTCAGAGCCGTAACCAGTTGTTCAGTAGAAGCCAGAAGACCTTTGATCTGCTCAAAGCCTTTGGAGAGCAGATAACCATAGACCAGGGCAGAGCGGAAGATTGAAGAACAGAAGATGATAATCAGTTTGTCTTTGGGCAGTTCGTTCAAGCGGTCAGGGATTTCATTGACCGGTATGTGTTTGGCAAAAGGAAAAGAGAGAAGTTGTACTTCCTCATGTGTGCGCACATCCAAAAAGATGGCCTTGTCCTGCCCGATTAAACTGGTAGCACCATCCAGACCGATGCCATGCTCTCCGGAACCAAAGAAATCAAGATCCATTTCTCTTAAAGCGTTGTCAAAGGAGTTCATGATATTCTCCATTTTTAATTATTAAAGCGTTCTATTGCCGTTTCCAGTTCTTCATAATCTGGATAATGGCCGTGGAAGACCATTTTTCCATTGATAAAAATAGCAGGCAGGCCTGAGTCTCCCTCATTTTGCAGGATGTATACAAGTTCCTTGTGTTCCCTAAAGCGATTTAGATGTAAATTCAAAGAGTATATAAGGTAGGCGATGTCGTTTTTATATTTTTTTTTCAACTTGATGAGAGTTTGCTGCAGTTTTTCCAGATTGCTGTCTATCTTCATTCCTGGCCTGCAGCCACAGCCCAAAAAGGGAACATAAATTTCCATCTTGATTTTGGCCATCTTTATCTCTTTTAAGGCTAAAAGGCTAAGCTGTTAACTTTTTCACGGGTGCATCTGTTTCGATGTCCTGGTTACGTTATTTTGGGTCCCGCCAAAAGCGGGACCCAAAATGTTATGGTAGCTTGCTTCGTTCCTTAAACTCATCCCAGCCATGACAGGACTTCTTCTTTTGTGGGCACTTTGCCAGTGGACTTGACTTCGCCATCAATAACTATACCCGGAGGAGACAGCACGCCATAGCTGGCAATTTCCTGAATGTCGGTAAGCTTTTCGATTTTGGCCTCAATACCGGCTTCTTGTACAGCTTCTTCAACTATTTTGGCTGTTTTCTGACAGGTTGGGCAACCAGTACCCAGGATTTTGATTTCCATAATTTTCCCTCCTTTTAAATCAGGTAATTAAATAAATAACCAACAATTAAAATCCCTGAGCCAACAACCGCAATAAATGTAAGGATAAGTTTTACTTTCAGGACCTTGCGCAGGATGACCATCTCAGGGAAAGACAGGGCAATAACACTCATCATAAAGGCCAGGGCTGTGCCTAAACTTGCACCTTTACCCAAAAGCGCTTCGACAACGGGTACAATGCCGGCTGCATTGGAATACATGGGGATGCCGATTAATACTGCCAGAGGTACTGACCACCATGTGTTTTTGCCCATTATAGAAGCCATGAAGTTTTCCGGCACATAACCGTGGATGGCAGCGCCCACGGCAATGCCAAGCACTAAATAGATCCAGACTTTGCCCACGATATCTTTAACCGTATGGGCTGCATAGCGAATGCGGTCTTCCCAGGTTTTTGTTTCTTCCGGCACATCATCGGCACTGGTTCGTATTTTTAGAACCCAATCCTGGATGTGCCTTTCCATGGGCAGGCGACCAATAACCCAGCCGGCCACAATGGCCACCAATAAACCCGTGCCCATGTAAATGGCCGCGATTTTCCAGCCCAAAAGGCCGTATAAAAGAACCACGGCAATTTCATTGACCATGGGCGCGGAGATTAGAAAGGAAAAGGTTACGCCTAAAGGGATACCGGCTGTTACAAAACCGATAAATAAAGGCACGGCAGAACAGGTACAAAACGGAGTAACTATGCCCAAAAGCGCAGCCATGATATTGCCTACGAATTCTTTTTTTCCGGCCAGGATTTTTCTGGTTCGTTCCGGAGTGAAAAAAGAGCGGATAATGCCTACAAAAAAGATGACCAGGCTCATCAGCATGAGCACCTTTGGAGTATCATAGACAAAGAATTGGAGAGCCTCGCCCAGATGAGTACCAGGTTCTAGACCCAAAAGGTCAAAGACCAGGAATTTTGAAAACCGAAGAAGTTGGGTGTAAATGATCACCCATAAAAAAAGGGCCAGAATTACAAGAGCTATGTATTTAGCAAGGCCTGATTTTTGTTTGTTATTTGGCCCAGCGGTATTCTCACAAGCACAGTTGATTTTCTCCAGAGGTTTCATTTTTCACCCTCCCTTTTTTATTAGAATTTAAGACGGGTTTGTGTGTCCACGGACAACCATGGTAAATAACCCGCAATTATTCTTTACAAATAGTTTCACGAGATATGTACTTTAATGAACCAAGCAATTTTTTTATCTCCGGATCATCGTTTAACCACTGTTTTAACTGCGTAAGCATGGTCCGGGCATAAATAGAGTCATCATTAGCGGTAGCGCTGGCTAGCTTGTAGTTTACCCACATGCCTTCTTTAGTGCTTTCTACAAGTCCTGCATCTTCCAGTACTTTTAAGTGTTTGGAGATGGTAGGCTGGGCCAGCCCCAGGGCGGCCCGAATCTCGCAGACACACATTTCCCTTTGTTCTAACATCTTGATAATTTTGACCCGATTTGGGTCAGATAGGGCCTTCATTGTCTTTAGGAATTGTTTCATAGTTTTATCTCCATATTGCTATATGGCAATATAGTTATTTAATTCTAGGTGTCAACATTTTTTTTGCTTGTTTCTAAGGGATTGAAATATCAGTTGAAGTTTTCGTTTTTATCCATGCGGTTCTTCTCTAACCTCAGTCTGAGAACAAGTGGATATTAAGCTATCAATGGAAATATTGTAACCAATCACAAGGTAGCAGGCAGGCACAAAGGGGCTGGAGAATTTGTGCGGTTAAGAAATATTTGCTAGGAGTGGTTTAAATTTTAGGAATTGAATATTGAAGGGCAAGGCAGCAGGCTATTTTCTAAAGATTTTTTTTCTGTGCCAGGCGATATTTTCCAAGGCTGGGTAAAAATTTTCTTTTTGGGGTAAAATAATGGGACGTTCAGCTAGAGCCATCATATGGCCGGGCATGTTTTGTTCAGTTCTTACCGCAGATGAAATCATAACTTTATACTGGTCGTTGACACCTATCAGGCCTTCGTCAAATGACCAATGACATAGTT
Source organism: Desulfovulcanus ferrireducens (assembly GCF_018704065.1). Taxonomy (NCBI): domain Bacteria; kingdom Pseudomonadati; phylum Thermodesulfobacteriota; class Desulfovibrionia; order Desulfovibrionales; family Desulfonauticaceae; genus Desulfovulcanus; species Desulfovulcanus ferrireducens. The sequence continues at coordinate 4,301 of NZ_JAGUQP010000009.1, forward strand.
TGCAGAGGGATAGACCATTTGTTGGCCGGTCATCATAGCTTTCGCTCCAGGGTTTGATGTGAGCGGCGTCAACCACAGTATGACCGTCTGGGGTCAACATTCTTATCCCACATAAAGCACAGCGGTGTTCATAAATCCGCACGATGGCTTTGCGAAACCCCTGATCCCTGACTTTCTTTTTACGATCATTTTGATTTTTCTCTTTTCCATAGTTATTTAAAGTGGCTTCTGCCGCTAATAATTTTTCAGCATATTGGTAAGCCTCATAGTTAATTATCCCCTGTTCGCGCAAAATTGACCGGATTTCATGGGCAAAATAAGTATCTACGAGTATGGCCCTTAAAATTTCTTTTGTTTCACTATTCTTTAAAAATAAAAAAAGTTCGTCATCTAGTCTGGCTCCTGCATAATGTTGGCGCAACCTGGTCACTGATGTGGTAACTCTGGAATTTTTTCTCATACCCTGTTTAGGCACGAGATGCCAAAAACCTTCGCTGTTTAGATGGTAGAATGGAAGAGCCATATTTCCTTTAGTGCCCAGAGGCATGATTCTGGTCCAGTATTGATGAAAAGTTTCTGCTAGGTCATAATTGGGCTCAATAAAATTTTCCTTGATTAAACCTGCGGCAATTAGATCCATTACAGACAAAAGCAAGAATGGTTTGTACGGGGCGCGATGGCAAGTTATGGAAGGCCAGCGGTTCCGTCCTGCGTCCGTCCTTAAGTTTGAAAATTTTTTCTTATACTCTTCAAGGATCATGGTTTTCTTAAAATATAATTTAGCCAGATATCGGTGTTATTTAACTTGGAAACCTCTCTTCTAAAATACAAGATTTGGTATAAGCTGTTTTTAAAAAAGTTTCTTAGGGTTTCATCCTGCCAGAGATAAAACTTTCGTCCATCATCAGCTATTTGATAGCCCGTTCCTTCCTTTATTGTGATCTGGATCATTCCACCTGACTTGCAACCCAAGGCAATTCTTTCAAAGATTGTTTTAAAGTCGTGATGGTTAATATGGACTAGCGCACCAATTAAAATTATAGCGTCAACTTTGATTTTTGAAAAGTCATAAATTTTAAAGTCGCCCTCTATAACTCTACATTGGGAATAACTCCCAGCAAGACTTGCTAGCCCTGGAGAACGTTCAAGCCCACGTACTTGAAATCCTCTCTTTTTAAGCCATAGTAAATCTCTACCCGATCCACAACCTACATCTAGTATTTGGGCGCCAGGCTTTAGAAAATGTATCAGTGGAGATAAAAATGAGGATGGATCAATTTTAAATGTGGAGTCAAAATAGTTTTTATAGTTTTTGTGATAATAGTCAGACATTTAATTAGTCAGTTCTAATGTGGGTTTCAAGTGAGCTGATTTTTTGCAGTTGATTAGTGGCTCATAACAGTTTTGTATCATCATGAGAGTAGGGGGGGTGAACAGCAACACAATAGCCTTAAAGGGATTCTGCCAGTATTCTGAATTTGATGGGATGCTCCAGGCGTACAGATTGTGTCACCACTTTTAACTTCAAATCTCTTGTCCTCGATGAACATTATTCCGCTCCCTTCGACTATGTGATATAACTCTTCAGATTGATAATGCTTGTGCAATAAAGTCGTAAAGCCTTCCGGAATGGTTGCCTCTGCCAGACTTTGCCTGGTATTTCCATGCACACTTGGGTGTATTAGTTCACGGATTATTGAGCCATCTTTGGTGGTGTAAGGTTTGATTTTATCGTATTCGCTTTTTATTATCATTGTATCGCCTGCCCTCTGTGTCAGGAAAGATGTCGCTTGGGTTGTGGTGAGGAAAATCTAATGGTTGCATCCGTTAGTTGTTCCAATCCAATTTTTTTCCCATCATTTACGAGGGAGTATAAGCGAGCGATGACTCTCTAACGTAGTAAACGAGATTCTTCGCTTCGCTCAGAATGACGTAACTCAACTTTCTGACATGATTAACATCCTAAAATTACTACACAATTGAAGAGTGCATTTTCTGAAATGCATTACAAACGGGTTGGGTAAAACATCTTGGCGAAGATTGCGGAAGTGCTGTGCATAGGGAGGTTATTCCATCGAACTTTCGAAACCCATCATAACAACAGAAAAGGCATTAAGTAACATTCTATTGACTAACCCCATTATGCACAGCCCGCAAGCAAGCCTTAGATGTGTCCAAGTCTTTGTCAGCATTGAAGAAAATGCGCTCGCAAATTAACTCAGAAAGTTGAGTGACGTAATTAGAAACATCTAACAGATGCAACTATATCTAATTTGCGAGGACGGGAAATTCCAAATTTTCATTTAGCCAGCCAGGATTGAGCTGGTCTATTTCTCCCATACTCGTTCATCCACAATTTTTCCGCCATTCTCGAGTTTTTGATCTGCGGGTATAATTTCCAAGGCTGGAAGGAGTTTAATCTTTTCCTTAAAGGCGGCAATGAGTTTTTTTTCGTCCAGGCCCTCTCTGGCCTGGACATAGAGGGTAAGGGTGTCTTTACCCTGGGGGTTGGTCAAAGTAAGTCGCCAGTTAATAATCACTGGAAATTCAGCCATGACCTGGCTTACCTGGTGTTGATAGACAAATTGTCCTTTAACCTTGGCCGTACTATCTGTGCGCCCAAAGATTCCCTTAATCCTGGGTGCGGTACGTCCGCACGGACATTGTGAATAGTCAATGGCGGCCAGATCTCCCGTGGCAAGGCGAATCAAGGGATAAGTAGTGGAAAAGGGCGTGACCACAACTTCACCAATCTCGCCTTCAGGCACTGGCTCTCCTGTGCCGGGATGGCAGATTTCTACCCAACACCTGGTGGAGATGTGCATGCCTTGAGCTTGCGGGCATTCATAGGCAATACATCCCACGTCGGCTGTTCCATAGCCCTGGCGCAGGATCAGGCCGAACTCCTCTTCCAGTTCCTTACGCATGGAAGGAGTCAGTATTTCTGCAGCCACAAAGGCTACTTGCAGGTTAAAATCTTTTTTTAAATCAAGCCCAGCGGCTTTTGCCTTTTCTCCTATTGTTTTTAAGTAGCTGGCCATGCCCACAAAACCGGTAGCTTTGAGCTTGGTAAGCAGGGTGATCTGGGCTTCTGTATTGCCAGGACCGGCAGGTATAACTGCACAGCCCAGCTTGCGTAAAGGCTGCTCCAGCATTAGACCGGCAGGAGTCATGTGGTAGCTGAAGGTCATCTGGACGATATCTTTAGGCCGAAAGCCCACGGCATAAAAGGCTTCTGCCCAGCCCCAATAATCATCATCTGTTCCTTCGGGATCAAAAATAGGGCCGGGGGACATATAGATATGGGCCAGATTACCTAGCTCAGTGGTCAAAAGCTGGTTTAAATCTCGTTCCTGGAGGGTGATTAAGTCTTTTTTGGGGAGGGGGGGGATAGCCTGAAAGTCTTTTTCCGATGCGATATCCTGTACTGAAATTCCTGATCTACTCAATCTGTCTTTAAATTCCCGGCTTTTTGCAGCGGCAAGCTGAAGAATATTCTGTAATCTTTCCCATTTCTCTGCTCGAAGTTCTTCTCGACTCTTTGCTTCCAGTTCATGATAATAGCCGGTAGTACGCATCTTTATTCTCCTTTCCCCTTTTTTTGGCTTATTAACTATTCAACACCCCAAGTTTACGACTCCTTGATTTCTTATTTTCTCAACTTCTCACTTTCCCAAGTTCTATCTTTACCCCAGCCATCTTTTACGGCGGCGATAATGTTTGACCTGGCGATAACTTTTCTTTTCTCCGGCATGTCCCATGCCAAGGTAAAATTCTTGTACATCAGGATTGTTGAGAAGTTCCTGGGCCGGACCATCTAAAACGATGCGTCCGTTTTCCATGATATATCCGTAGTTGGCGATATTCAGGGCAGCCCTGGCATTTTGCTCCACTAAAAGCACAGTGGTCTGTTGTTCGGAATTAATCTTGGCAATGATATTAAAAATTTCCTCCACAAGCAAAGGAGCCAGGCCAAGAGAGGGTTCATCCAGGAGCAGGAGTTTTGGTTCTGCCATCAAGGCTCGGCCAATGGCCAGCATTTGCTGCTCGCCTCCGGATAGATAACCGGCCCATTGCTTGCGTCTTTCCTTTAACCTGGGAAAGTAGTTAAAGACCATTTCAAGGTTTCCCGCAAATTTGCTGGCAGGCTGGGTAAAAGCACCGCAGCGTAAATTCTCCTCCACGGTCAATTCTTCAAAGACCCGGCGGCCTTCCATTACCTGAAAAATACCCATGCGTACAATCTTTTCCGGGGGGAGATTGTGAATGGGATTATCTTCGTACAGGATGGACCCTTCCGTGACTTCTCCGTCCTCACTTAGAAGAAGACCGGAAATGGCCTTTAGGGTAGTGGATTTGCCTGCTCCATTAGCACCTAGAAGCGCGGTAATTTTGCCTTTGGCTACATTGAGAGACAATCCTTTGAGAACCAGGATTACATCATTGTAAACCACTTCCAGGTTAGCCACTTGTAACAGGTCCATTCTTGAAGTCCTTTATTGAAGGCTAAAAGGTTAAAAGGCTAAGAGGCATGTTTTTGCCTCTTAGCCTCATCGTTTTATTTTTTTATTTGCCTAACCACTCTTTTTTACGCGGCAGTGACTGAGCACTGACAAAAGTTAATTTACCGTTTTTGATCTGATAAATAAAGACTGACAAATTAGGACGATGATCGTCTGGATAATAACTGATGGGCGGAGTCAGACCCATGGGATCGTAGTCTCGCAGGGTTTCAAGGGCTTCCTTGATTGCTGGGCCGGTAATTTTACCTTTGGCTGCAGCTCTCTTGATTCCTTCGGCCATAACCAGCATGGAAGCAAAACCGCGAATGTAATGGGTCATTTGTGGCTGGTTCTGGGTCAACTCTTTGATGATTTTCATACCTGGCACGTCCTGGCCGTAAATGGCTGCAGCCTGCAGGGAGTATTGGTTTTCACAGGCAGTGCCGGCTAACTTGATGAGATTTTCATCAGCACCCCAGATATTTGCAAAAAATGTGGGTTTAAAATTAAGTTTTTGAGCATCTTTCATTATAACAGCAGTAGACGGACTAGTTCCACCAATCCAGACATAGTCGGGATTTTTCTTCTTTAAATTCAAGAGTTGAGTAGTAGCATCAATGGCTTTCAGGCTGACATTTTCTTCGCCCACGATTTCATAACCCAATTGTTTGGCGAATTCTTTGCCCGCTGGAATTGGGGCCAGACCGTAAGGATGATCAGGATAAACAAAGGCCAGTCTTGGAGCACGGGATTCAGTCCAATGTTCTTTAAAGTATTTCAAGGCTGCTCTAAGCTGAGTTGAATAGTCAGCTGCAATAAAGAAATTGTATGGTGCCTTTTTGGGGTCTGTTAAGTGGGCAGAATACGAGGCGGAAAATGTAGGGATTTTATCCCTTGCAACAAAACGGGTCAAAGCCTCTGTATCTGCAGTTCCCCATCCTTGCATGGCAACGATTTTGTCTCTGGTGACAAATTTTTTATAGGCACTGATAGCCTGCTGAGCATTGTAGGCATAGTCCACCTGGATGAGTTTGATCTTTTGTCCGGCAATACCTCCCTGACTGTTTAGATATTTTGCACAGTCCTTTACACCTTGTGCATAGGGTCTGCCCACCGTAGAGGTTGGGCCACTTAAGTCAGAAAGAAGACCAATTTTGATTTCCTTGGCCAGACCTACCCCTGAAAAGGTAAGGGAAAAAATAGTTAACACTATCAACATGCGCATAAACCTGTTCATACTTACCCTCCTTGAAGTTATAAAAGTTGTGTCCCTACTATCCCGCTATTTGCAAAGTTACTTTGGTCTAAGTCTTCACACCCTCTATATATATTAGACTCCATCTTCCGCAGACGCTAAAGGCTCTAATGCGCAAAAGGATAGAGCTTCCAATAGGCCTTGATCAATCGCCATCTATGAACCAACCCTTCCGGTTCAAAGATTAAAAAGAGGATCAGGATCAAACCAAAGACACCTTCCTTCAGGCCTAATAAATAAGTACTTATGTCAGGGAATACATTACTAAGTGATCCTGAAATCCAGGAGAGGCCTTCGGGAAGAAGGGTTATGAACACAGCGCCCATGATACTGCCCAGGACACTGCCCATACCACCGATAATGATCATGGCCAGGTAGCTTATGGATAATCCGATGCCGAATTGCTCCGGGGTGATATACATGGAATAGGTGGCCCATAATCCTCCGGCCAGGCCGGCAAAGAAAGAGCTTACTCCAAAGGCCATGAGTTTGTAGGCAAATAGGTTAATGCCCATAATTTCTGCGGATAGATAAAAGTCGCGAATAGCCACGAAGGCGCGGCCCGGTTTGGTGCGTAAAAGATTGGAAACAGCCAGGGTGGTAATAACTGCAAATGAAAAGAGCAGGTAGAACATGGAGATATCATTATCCAGGAAGAAACCAAATATTTGAGGTGAGTCAACTGGAAGTCCGTTAGAGCCTCCGGTTACCCCTTCCCAGTGCAAAAAGATATATTCTAGGATAATTTGAGCTGCCAGGGTGGCAATGGCCAGGTAAATGCCTTTTAAGCGTAAAGAGGGAATGCCAAAGATCATGCCAACTGCCGCTGTAATCAATCCGGCCATAGGCAGGGCCAGCCAAAAAGACAGGCCAAGTTGCATAAGGTAACCGGTCGCATATGCTCCAACTCCTATAAAGGCTCCATGTCCCAGTGATATCTGTCCGCAGCAACCAGTAAGAAGGTTTAAAGATACGGCGCCGATAACTGCAATAAAAATCAGATTGAAAAGAGAAATAATATACGTGTCTAAAAGATATGGGCAAAGACAGAGGGTGATTAAGAATAAGCCAAGACAGATTTTTTGAAATTTACTGGGGAAAAGTTGAGCTTCCTGCTCGTAGGAAGTAAAAAATAATCCGCATTTATTTGCTTTGCTCATTTATACTCGCTCCACTTCTTTGCTGCCAAAGAGACCATAGGGTTTGATCATCAGGATCAGAATTAAAATAATGAAAGAAGCTACTTCCTTGAAACCACCTAAATTTAAAAATTCTTTGGCCAGGCCATCACTGATGTTTTCCAGGACACCAATTATCAATCCTCCGAGAGCGGCGCCTAGAAGGCTGTCCAGCCCTCCCAGAATAACCGCGGGGAACACCTTTAATCCAAGGGTGCCCAGCTGGGAATTGATGCCGTTAATATTGCCAAGAATAATTCCTCCAATGGAAGAAACTACGCAGGCGATACACCAGGACAGGGCAAAAATATTTTTGATGCCGATACCCATGGATTGCGCTGCCTGTTGATCAAAGGCCGTGGCCCGCATGGCAATACCCAGGGATGAAAACTTAAAAAACAGGGAAAAGATGGTAAATAGCAGTGCAGAAAGAACAAAGGCGGCAATGTATACCGGGGCTACAGGTAAGCCCATAATCATAATCGGTTCGTTGGGCAAAACTTGGGGATAAACTCGGATTTGAGTTCCCCAGATGACCTGAACCAGGGCCTTTAGGACCGAGGACAGACCAACGGTGACCATAATTACGCTGATGATAGGCTCACCGATAAGAGGTCTAAGGACAAGGCGCTCTACACAAAGCCCCAGGATAACTGAGAAAGCTAAAGTGAGCAGAAAAGACCAGATAAACGGGATATGGGCCTGGACTGTAAGGGCAAAACAGACATAGGCCCCGACCATGACCAGCTCACCCTGGGCAAAATTGACTACCTTGGTTGCCTTGTAGATGATGACAAAGCCAAGAGCGACCAGGGAGTAAATACTGCCTACGACCAAACCGTTAATAAATAGATGTAAATAATATTCCATGGTTGTAATTGGTTGGTTTGTGGTTAGTTATGGTTAGTTTATAGTTAGTTACGGTTAGTTAATGGTTAGTTGTCGCCTTTACCCTTACCCCTTAATCCTTTTCAACAGTTTTCAGTTTAATCCTTCCACTTATTTCTCTTTTGCGTCCATCTTGATAAACTATTTCTGCCTTGAGCATGGTCTCCTTTTCCGGGGAGTAGAGGGCATCGATAAGATCCCGGTATCTTTCATAGACAATTTTCCTCCTGATCTTGCGTGTCCTGGTTAGTTCTCCGTCATCGGCATCCAGTTCTTTAAAGAGCAGCGAGAAACGCTTGATCCTGGTTTTTTCGGGCAATGTAGCGTTAATCTTTGTTATTTCATCATAAATCAAATTGTAGACTTCATCCTTGGCAGATAAATCCTGATAGGTAGTATAGGTAATCAACCTTGATTCTGCCCAGCGGCCGACTATGGGCATGTCTATGCAAATGATAGCAACAACAGACTCTTTCCCTTCGCCAATGACCATGGCTTCTTTGATGTAAGGAGAGAACTTGAGTTTGTTTTCCAGAAATTGTGGGGAAAACTTGGTCCCGTCTTTCAAGTGCATAACATCTTTTAAACGGTCAATAACAACTAATTGACCGTTTTCCTTAAAGTACCCTGCGTCTCCTGAGCGCAGCCAGCCATTTTCCAGGGTCTCTTCCGTGGCTTCGGGATTTTTATAATAACCTTTAAATACGGCTGGACTTTTGGATAAAATTTCTCCCTTTTCAGATATTTTTATCTCTGTCTCCGGGATGGGTTCGCCCACAGTATCAAAATCTATATGCCCATCTTTGTGGATACAGGAGATACCGGAGATTTCAGTCTGCCCGTAAATCTGTTTCAGGTTTACGCCCATGGCATGGAAGAACCGGAAGGTGTCCGGACCAAGGGCGGCACCACCTGTGGATGCCGATCTTATTCGGGAGAAGCCGAGTCTGTCCCTTAAAGCCCTGAAAAGACCAAGGTCAGCCAGTTTATAGAGAAATTTTAAATAAAGTGACGGCTTTTGCCCTGAAAACATGCAGTCAGCATATTTATAGCCAATGGGCAGGAATAGATTGTATAAAAACCTTTTAAACGGGGTCGTTTCCATTATTTTTACCTGAACTGAAGCAGCCAGGTTTTCCCAGACCCTGGGAGGGGAAAAGATAAGATGCGGGCCGATTTCACGGATGTTTTCCTGCACAGTGTCTGGCTCTTCCGGAAAATTCACACAAAATCCAAAGAGCAGGGCTGAGGCTGTAGCCATCATCTGTTCGCCCATCCAGGCAAGCGGCAAAAAGGAGACAAACTCGTCGCTGGCGTACTTGGGATCAACCTGTCCAAGATTCCAGGCCATGGACAGCAGGTTCTTATGGCTGAGCATGGCCAGCTTGGGACGGCCTGTGGTTCCTGATGTAGTGGCAATCAGACAGGTATCATCAGGCGAAACCTCTGATACCCACTCGGAAAATGAATCGGCTTCGTCCTGGCCCATCTTCTGGATTTGGCTAAACTCCATCAAGCCTGGTTCACGGTAAAAGGAAAGCCCTTTGGGATCATGATAAACAATATATTTTAAGTGGGGTAGTTTCTCACGGATAGACAGTATCTTATCTACTTGTTCCTGGTCTTCGGCGACTACGATTTTGGCCTCGGAGAGTTCAAAGATATAGCAAATTTCATCTGCCGGCGCATCCTGATAAAGACCTAAGGCAATCCCGCCTAGGCCCTGTATGGCCAGTTGTGCCCAGAGCCATTCAGGCCGGTTGTCGCCTATAAGAATCAGAATATCATCCCGGCCAAGCCCCAGTTTTTTCAACCCTGCAGCGAATGCGGCTGTATGGTTTAGATATTCTTGCCAGGAAAAGCTTTGCCAGATACCCAAATCTTTTTCGCGCAAGGCAATGCGCTGTCCGTATAGACCTGCATTTTTAATCAGCAAAGCAGGTAACGTGGTATTATAAGCGGTTTTATTGGAGTTAGTGTTTGGTTTGTCTGTCTCGCTCATACTTTTAGAGTGTGTTGAATTCATTTAGTTTATTGAGTCCTTTTCAAAAGCCATCTTAGCGTCCAAGATACAGGCTGTCTTGTTCACCAAGGTATGCAGCAATAACTTTGGGATCGGACTGTATTTCACTGGGCGTGCCAACAGCCAAAACTTGTCCAAAATCCAAGACCACAATGGAATGAGATATGTCCATGACCACGCCCATGTCGTGTTCAACCAGCAAAATGGTCACTCCCCATTCTTCATTGATGTCCAGGATGTATCTGGCCATATCTTCTGTTTCTTCCAGGTTCATCCCGGCCATGGGCTCATCCAGTAACAGAAGCTTAGGCTCTGCGGCCAAGGCTCGTCCCAATTCAACTCTTTTCTGGACACCGTAAGGAAGCCGGCCTGCAATCTGGTGCCGGTAAGGGGAGAGATTTAAGAAGTCGATTATTTTCTCTACTCGATGCCGGTGCTTGCTTTCCTGTTTCCTCGCCCGTCCCCAATAAAGCAGGGAGGGAAGGAGGCCATAGCCCAAATGGAGGTGACGGCCCACCATAAGGTTTTCCAGCACGGTCAGGCCCTTGAAAAGGGCAATGTTTTGAAAGGTGCGGGCCAGGCCAAGCCCGGTTCGTTTATGAGCAGGAAGATTTAAAATATTCTGGCCGTTTAACTTAATACTCCCCCGGTCAGGGTGATAACGACCACTGATGCAGTTAAGCATACTGGTTTTACCTGCTCCATTGGGACCGATCAGGGAAACGATTTGCCCCTGTTCGATCTTGAAGCTGACACTTACTAACGCAGCCAGACCACGAAAGGTTAAAGTAACTTTATCTACCTCTAAAAGGGACATTATTCCCATTCTCCAGCAAAGTCTTCAGGTGTAACAAGGCGATAATTACGCTTCTTTAATTCATTTTCTATAGCTGTAGGATCATCAGTTTTAACCCGGAAAACCACCAGTCTGCGTTTTCCACGGAAAAATGTTCCTGTGGAAATTATATTAATGCCCATACTGGCAATAATTGTGGATACTTCGGCTATAACACCTGTCCTGTCTTCAACCTCAAAAGCGATTCTCGTTCCGCCTTGTTCCAGGCCCATCTCGTCAACAAGTACTTTGAGCATGACAGAACGATTGATATAACCTAATAACTTATTTTTTTTGTTGACCACAGCCAGGCCAGGAAGATTTTTTTTGTACATTAAGTTGGCGGCTACTTCAATTTCTGTTTCAGGGCTAACAGTTTCCAGGTCAGTACGGATGATTTTTTCTACGGTCAGCTTGGTAAGGAGGAAATTCATCTCGTGTTTGTCCAAAGAAGTAGCAAGAGATGGTAAAGCAGCGCGCGCATCTTCTTTGCGGATATAGCCAATCAGTTTATCTTTTTGCGTGACCAGGAGCATCCAGAGTTTGTTTTCCTCCATGATTTTGTCCGCATCCAGAACCAGGTCGTCAGGACTCACTGTGGGCACATTTGTGATCATTCTAAGCCCTACATACATTTTTTATCCCTCCCTGCTGCGAGTGCAAAGAAAAAAGCAAGTTTCTTGAGAAAAAATGCTTTCTGCATCCGCAATTGTTTTCTTAACTATGTATATTTATTAAGTTTTGTTCAAGACTTTAATTGTAATTTGTGTTAATGGCAATATTTGGGACGTAAACGGCAATGAAGACGGGTTTTTATGCTAAGTGATGCAAAAATGTAAAGTTTATTTGAGAAAAATTTTATCCGATTAACAATATTGAAAAAATAGACTCATCTGCCAGCCTCAGATCAAGCTCCGTACTCAAAGGGGGGCATTTGGAGTTAAGAGGAAACTATACTTCAAGATGTTAACATGGTAAGTATTGGTGAAGTTCATGATTTTTAGCTTCCTTCGATTTGACCTGGTTATGGAGAAGAAAAGAGAATGCTCTCTCTGAAAACTAATGTATCAGTAACTCTCTATTCTTTTTAAGTTTCAAGTGGGCACTATTGCTGATTTTCTTAACTGTTAATCAAAGGTTGCACAGGTACATGGGATATATTATTCATAAAAAAGTCTGTGGCTAAAACTTACCCAGCGGGCAACTTTTCATAATTTTTAAACTTGGTCGAAATATTTGGATTTGTTCACAAGGCTCGCTTGCAGGTAACGATGAATGTTAAATTATTTTAACGGGTTGGACTGTTTAAAACTTTGTCAAAACAGCCATTTTTGAGTTTTTGCAGGGAAATTCTATAAGATGAGCAAAAAAAGTTTTATTCTTGCGGCAATAATTTTACTTTGTCTAGGAGCAGTTTTTTTTCTTGTTTATTATAATAATCAGTCCGGAGACAAAAACATCGCGAAAAAGGATGTTGAGGCTACTCACGCTGTACGATATCAAATAAGCAGGAATGAGACCTATACTCCCCAAACCGAGCCAGAGGCCAAGACAGACCGTGTGCCCGTTGTTGGGAAGAACACAAACAATGAAACCGATAAAGCAGCTCGTTCTGACTTTGGTAAAGTTGAACACAGTCTCAAAGCCGGTACGGCGAAAATAGAGGATAAAGTTTTAACATCAAACTTTATAAAAGACCTGGCCGAAGTTATTTTTGAACACTATATACCTCAGGAGAAGAGACTAACTCTTACTTTTAAACAGATAAACATGCGCTACGGCCTTTATTTTTACGGTCTAAATTATACAGAAAATGACATTTTACATATTAGAAAAGAGATTTTTGGTCATCTTTTACGTCCGTTTATAATTTCTGGGTTATCTCCTGCTGTAACTAACAATTTGACAAAAGAAATTGTTAATATTGCTTTAAACAGGCCAAAAGAGTTCAGGCAGGGTAGGAAAGAGTATTCTCGGCTTTTAACTAAGGACGAGGTGGCCGGTCTTTTAAGTTCGCTAGCTCGAAAGGTAAGAAATATAAGCAGTATCTTTGTTGCTTATGCCCAAAATAAAGAAATTGGCCAGCTTATTCAGGAGTATTTTGAGGCTGAAGAATTTTTAAAAAGAGCCTATTTTAACTATTGGAAGTTAAAAGACAAAGAACATGAACGCATACAGAGTTTGGGGCGAGAAATTAAACAGGGTATAGTTGGCCGCGAGAAAATAAGAGAACAGATAAGGTTGTTATTAGCTTCTTCTGGTGCTCAGAGAGGAAGCAGTGAGCAACTTTATATTACCAAATGGATTTATCGCCGCGTGAATAATGATAAAATATCTTTGGATGTTATAAATGCCCTGGGCCAGGCCGGGTTTGCCTGGGCCGAGCTACTGGAGAATGAAGCCCGGAAGATGAAAGAGGGGTAATCTGCCTTTTGCCTGTTGATTTTGCCTTTGACCGAAAGCCTTTTTAAAGATTTAATGATTTTTACTAACACCTGTTAGCTTGAAAGTATTCGAGTTTTGAGTTTGGGGTAGTGTCAAACTTCTCCAGACTTTAGACTTAAACTTAAAACTATAAACTTATTAAAATGGGGAGGAGGTTATGCAATATCCGACCTGGGAAGATCTGGAACTGGGCGCGGCCATTACCACCCCTGGTAATGCTTCGAATCTAAAAACTGGTGATTGGCGTTCAAGTGTCCCGGTTTTGGATGAAGATAAATGTGTAAAGTGTGGGCTTTGTGCTGTTTATTGCCCGGAATTTTGCGTTGCAGAGGATGAGCAGGGATTTTACCGGCCTGATTTGTATTATTGTAAAGGATGTGGCATTTGCGTTACTGAATGTCCAAAAGGTGCAATTGAAATGCAAAGGGAGGGCGAGTAATGGGTAAGCGGATAGGAACAGAAGTATCACTGGCCGTTGCTGAGGCGGTAAAAATGGCTAAAGTGGATGTGGTTTCAGCTTATCCCATCACTCCTCAGACTCATATTGTGGAAGAGTTGTCCCAGATAGTGGCAGATGGCCATCTGGATGCGGCTTTTATTCCGGTGGAGTCTGAACATTCAGCCATGAGTGCTGCAGTAGGGGCAGCAGCTACAGGCGCCAGGGTTTATACTGCAACATCTTCTCAAGGGTTGGCCTTGATGCACGAGATTTTATTTATTGCCTCTAGTTTGCGCCTGCCCATGGTCATGACCGTGGCTAATAGAGCCCTTTCCGGACCTATTTCTATCTGGAACGATCATGCTGACATCATGGCTGAGCGGGACATTGGCTGGGTCCAGCTTTTTGTAGAAAATGGACAGGAAGCCTTGGATTTGACCATAGCGGCTTTTAAGATAGCTGAAGATAAGCGAGTGCTTTTGCCGGTATGTGTGAACATGGACGGGTTTATTTTGACCCATATGATAGAGCCGGTGGAACTCCCTGACCAGGAATTAGTTGACAAGTTTTTACCTGCTTTTGAGCCTGCATTAAAATTGGATCCACAAAATCCGGTGACCATGGGGCCGGTTGGCGTTCCGGAGATTTATACTGAGGCCAAGAAGCAGTGGGAGCAGGCCTTGATACACTCCAAGCCCGTCGTAGAGGAAGTTTTAAACGAGTGGGCCGACATTTTCGGACGTAAGTATAACCTGATCGAAAAAAATGGACCTGAACAAGCGGAGACAGTATTTGTGACCATGGGCTCTTTAGGAGAGACATTGATGTCCGCGGTGGAGGAATTAAACGAACAGGGTGAAAACGTTGGCCAGGTGCGCATCCGCTTGTGGCGTCCTTTTCCCAAAGAAGAATTCAAACAGGCAATCCAAGGTGTTAAAAAACTCATTGTTATTGATCGGGCACTTAGCCCTGGAGCTGTTAATGGACCGGTAGCTTCAGAGATCAAGACCCTTCTTTATGAGTTAGATGATAAGCCAGAGGTTGTTAATATTATTGCTGGTCTTGGAGGAAGGGATGTAACAAGAAGCGACTTTAAAGCCATGCTAGAGAAGGCCCAAAAAGGCGAGCTCAAGGACGATTATACTATCTGGGGGGTGCGCAGTCATGCTAAATAAAGAAGATATAAAGTTCGAAAAGATTACGGCCAAAAATTTGCCCAAGGAGACTTTGATCAGTCCTGGTCACAGGGCATGTCAGGGCTGTGGTGAGATATTGGCTATGGGCATGGTTATGAAAGCAGCCGGTCCAAATACCATTGTAGCAAATGCCACCGGTTGTATGGAAATAGTAACTTCTCCCTATCCAGAAACTGCCTGGCGTGTACCCTGGCTCCATGTGGCCTTTGAAAATGCCGGTGCAGTAGCTTCTGGTATCGAGGCTGCCGTGCAGGTTTTACATAGAAAGAATAAACTTAAAGAAAAACCCAACATTATTGCCTTTGCCGGAGACGGGGCCACCGCTGATATTGGTCTGCAATCATTGTCCGGTGCTTTGGAGCGGGGACATGATTTTCTTTATGTCTGTCTGGATAATGAGGCCTATATGAATACGGGTATTCAGAGGTCCAGTTCAACTCCGTACGGCGCCATGACCACGACTTCTCCTCCCGGGATAAAAAGTAAGGGACAATATACCTGGAAAAAAAATGTAGCCATGATCGCAGCAGCACATAATATTCCTTATGTGGCTACTGCTTCACCTGCATATTATCTGGATTTGATGAACAAGGTACGCAAGGCATTGGCTGTGGATGGCCCGGCTTATATCCAGATTTATTCACCTTGCCCAACTGGTTGGCGAAGTAAGCCGGAGCAGAGTATCACCCTGGCAAAACTGGCAGTGCAAACCGGGGCTTTCCCTCTGTATGAAGTGGAAAACGGACGGTTTAAAATTACTCAGAAAACAAAAGAGTTGAAACCAATTAAAGAGTATTTGCAGCTTCAGCGTCGGTTCAGGCATTTAGCCGATGATGATATTGCTTATATTCAAGAAAGGGTTCAGGATGAGTTTGAACGGTTAAAGGCTCTAGCCGGTCTGGATGCTTAAAAAAATCCCGCCTTTGGGCGGGATTTTTTTATTTTCGTTACCCGGGCGCATCCGCTATTTGCACTGATTTTTGAAAAGCCTTAATTTTGGCATTGCATCTGCTGATAGTTGTTTTATCTTTTCTTGTTCATATTTAGCAACATTCTGTCATAATTAAGTAATTAAACCTGTGCAAATGCTCTGTGCAGGGGTAATAACCCGGAATCTGGCGACAATCAGGATAAGGAATCCCATATCCACTGACCATCCTACCTACTCAACTACTCAACCCGAGTGCATCCGATGGCTGCACCTCCGTCCCTCTTATCCCGGATAGGTGGACTTTTTTTGAAGTAGGCAAAAAGACTCTGGACAATTACAGCCATTGGGCGACCAAAATAGAAATCAAGTTCCCGGTCAGATATCCTCGCTTTTTCCTTAAGGGTCAGGCGGAAACTAGTGTCATAGGCCAGGGTTTCATTTATTTTTTGCAAGGTATCTTTTTGGTTATCCTTGTTAAGCTTTTCAACAAGACGCGCAGCGTCAGTCACAGAACATTTTTTTTCGTATTCCAGAATCAAGTCAGCCATTGCAGAACCCTGTTTAATGAGCATGGAGCGGTTTAATCTCTCAAAGTCATAGATCTTTTCAAGTTCCCTGGTATCCCAGCACTTGAGCACACGGCACTGTAGGGGGCGATACGCGTAAATAGTGCAGCTTTTGCGTGAGGGTTGAAAAAAGATACAGGTGTTATCTTTGGAAGAAACAGACCTTACCTTGATCAGTTCCTGGTCTAAGAGAATGATTTTGTTTTGGACATTGTCCCACATGGGCTCGCCCTGGCGAAAAAGGACAAGGTCGGATTTTTTTATTTTTTGGCTCCTGACAAGCTCCAGGTCTTCCAGGTGAAGGCTGGGCCCACCTTTTAAGCAACATGTCCCGCATCTTGCACATGAGTCTTGATAGGTCATAATGTCAGATTACTTTTGCACTCCCCCTAAGTATGGGGGGGAGTGCAGGGAATTTTGGTTTTTGCCGCACCCTTGGCGAGAATGTAGTGGAATCAGCTATTCAAAACTAAATCCTTTCTTGAAAAGTCTCAAGCAAGCATCAACTATACTAGCCTCATAGATGATACCCCTATTCTGCGAGATTTCCTCCAGGGCCTTATCTATACCGAGCGCCGGCCGGTATGGCCGGTGGGATGCCATGGCCTCGATTACATCTGCCACGGCTATAATTTTGGCTTCCAGGAGAATATTTTCGCCGGTCAGTCCTGAGGGATATCCGGAACCATCCAATCTTTCATGGTGTTGAAGCACGATTTTGGCAAGCGGCCATGGAAATTCTATGTTTTTCAGTATATCATATCCGACCTGAGAGTGCGTTTTAATCATACTAAATTCGATTTCGGTTATTCGACCCGGTTTACTGAGAATTTCAGCAGGTACATATATCTTGCCTATATCATGAACAATTGCGGCCATGTAAACAGCCTCAATCTGATTCTCTGGAAGGTCCATCTCTTCGGCTATGGCCCGGGCAAGCTTGGCCACCCGCCACTGATGGCCGGCAGTGTACGGGTCCCTAGTTTCAGCAGTCAATGCCATGGCTTGAATGGTTCCCTCCATGGCTCTTTGCAACTTGTCCAAGCTCTGCTCAAGCTTTGCTTCGGTGAGCTTGCGTTGGGTGATGTCTCTCGCGATTGCCAGTAAGCTGGTTATTCCTTCTTCATGTAGCGTACTAACATTATTATCCAAATAAATCGTCTCTCCGGACTTGGCCAGACCTCGAAATTCGTAGTTTTGGGAAGTATCTTCGCCGGCCAATGCTTTTCTGAAATTTTCTGTAACCATATTTAAATCATCAGGATGGACCATCTGGCTAAAATGCAAATTTTTCACTTCATCAACCGAATAGCCTGACATTTCATAGAATTTAGGGTTGGCATAATTTATATAGCCAGAATCATTTAAAACTACTACGGCGTCATTGGCATTGTCGAGCAAGTTTCGATATCTTTTTTCCGATTCTTTTAAGACCCTGTTTACTTCTTCCAACTCCACCATTTTGTCTTCCAGCTTATTGATGAGACGCTCATTATATAGTTTTAAATAGACTGTCTCTTCTTCAACAGGGGGGATAACCGGGGCCTGAGCTTCCTTTTCGCGGTTTTTGATAACATCCTTTATGATTTCAATAAAAATATGAGGTTCTGTAGGTTTGATGATGTATCGTTCCGCACCAAGGCTCAAGGCAAATACTTCATCGTTGGGATCGGTATAGGTGGCAGAGTAAAAGATAAATGGGATTTTTTTTAGTCTCTGGTCCTTTTTTATCTCGCGGCAGAGCTGAAATCCATCCATCCTGGGCATCAGGACGTCGGAGATGATCATATCAAAATCGGTCTTCGAGATTTTTTCCAGAGCTTCAAGACCATCAGATGCTGGTTCCACTTCGTAGCCATATCCTTTCAGCAAGGATTCTAACATGTAGATGTTTTCTTTGCTATCGTCGGCAATTAAGATTTTCACCACATTCTCCTGATTTTTATTCAAGAATAAAATTTTTACAGACTTTGGCAAAGATTAATCAAGCCAACTTTCTAAAATATAGCTGATACTTTGTAAGGTATAACTTTTTTGCAAGGTTATCCCTTTTGGGATAGGCACTTCATCAAATAACAATTTTTCAATTTCAGACACGATTGTCAACCAATTCTTTCAGTTATTATTCTCTACTTTCGAGTCTGATGGTAAGAGTCGTTTTTGCAAGAGAGGACGGTGAAGAAGAGAGAGCTAAGAATTTTCGGAGCTTCAAATGAATATCTGGTAACGCTGTTTCTGAAAAATGAGGTCTGGGTAGATAACCATGTGTATCAAAGGTATTTTTCAATTTCAGACACGAATGTCTCTGGGTCAAATGGTTTTTCAATATAGCCCACGCAGCCAATAGCAAGTGCTTTTTCTCTATCTCCTACCATGGCATAAGAAGTAAGCGCGACGATGGGAATATGATGGATTTCGCTCATGCTCTTTATGCGCTTTGTGGCCTCATAACCATTTACCTCGGGGAGTTGTATGTCCATGAGTATCAAATCAGGCTTTTCCGTTAAGGTTTTATCTATTGCCTCCAGGCCGTTTTGAGCAGCGATGACTTTGTACCCCTTTTGTTCCAAAAGGAAAGTTGCCAAGTACAGATTCTGTTCGTTATCCTCAACTATCAATATCCTTTTCTGCATAACTACTCTCCTTTTCGAGCCTGAGAGGGAGGGTAAAGGTAAACTTGGAACCTTTTCCATATTCACTTTCCGCCCAAATCCTTCCGCCCAGTAATGTTACTAATTTTTTGCAAAGATAAAGTCCCAGACCAGCACCTTGATACCTGCGCTGCGCAGTACCGTCGATTTGACGAAAGGACTCGAAAAGATGGTTCATATTCTCTTTTTTGATTCCAATACCTGTGTCTGAAACGCTTACTTTCATATTTGCTTCATCAACTTCACACTCAATTCTTATCTCTCCTTGTTCAGTAAATTTTACTGCGTTGTTGACCAAATTTAGAAGAACCTGAAAAATTTTCTTTTTGTCGCTGTAGATCTCCGGTATTTCGGCCGGTATTTTCGTGTTAAGTTTCAAGCCTTTTTCTGAAATTATAGGAGACAATGTTTGAGCTACCTGAGATATAATATCCTCTATCCTAACCTGTTCTACTGCGGTTTCCATTTTGCCGGATTCAATTCTGGAGAGGTCCAGGATATCATTTATCAGGCTCAAAAGATGTTTTGCGGAAGCATAGACCATGGAAAGCTGTTTTCTCTGCTCTTCGTTGATTTCTCCGGTGATGCCCTGCAATATTATACCCACAAAGCCGATAATGGAATTTAGAGGGGTTCTAAGCTCATGGCTCATGGTGGCAAGAAATTCAGACTTGAGGCGGTCTATTTCTTTGAGTTTAGCGTTGGCCAGGGCTAATTCCTTGGTTCGTTCCGCCACCTTGGCCTCCAGTTCCTCATGTGCATTGCGCAGCACTTCTTCCGCATGCTTTCGTTTTTCTTCCATTTCAATATTATACAGGGCAAAGGCGATATCCATGGCAACTTCTTCAAGTAGCTCCAACTCCTCATCATTAAAGGCATCAGGGCGAGCTTCATACACATTAAGAGCACCATAGACCCTTTCTTCATAAATCAGGGGTATAGCCGCAGACGAGGCGTATCCCCGTTTAATTGCTTCCTTCGTCGAAGGTTTACACCGGGGGTTATTGGGGATGTCCCGCATGATAACAGGCTTCTTGGTCTTGATGGCTGTATTTGTTGGCCCTTTGCCCGTCTCTGAGTCATCCCGGGTGATCTTTACCGATTTTAGATAGTTCGCCTCCAAACCAGCCTGGGCTACGGGCAAAACATCTTTACTTTCTGCCTCAACCAACCCGATCCATACAAGTTTATAGTCTCGTGTCTGATTTAGGATCTCGCAGGCCCTTTGCAATAGCGTTTGTCGATTCTTCTCGCGCACAATCAATTGATTGATGTCCCTGATCGCCTTTAAAACACGTTGAAGATGTCGAATGTGCTCATCTGTTCGTACCTTTTCTGTGAAATCTTCCTGGATTACGACGATGTTGGAGCGCTGTGGATCACTGGTCGGAATGGCGAATAGTGTCGTATAAAAATGCAAGGTTTGTTGACGCGATGAGTTCTGTTTAGTTGTTGGTACGTCCAGGTCCTGGCGGAAGCGGACAACTTCGCCGGCCCAAGCACGTTCAAAATAAGCGAGAAGTGGTTTTTCGGCTTTGTTGCTGTGGTGATAGATGTTGTATTTACGAACGATCTTTGCAGCGTCATTTACCCCAAACAGTTTCATTGCTGCCTGGTTAATATAAATGATCGTCCCATCTCCATTACATATCCAGACACTATATGGGGCGTTGGCAATAAGAGATTGGACCATGGACTCTTTTTCCTGCAGGGCCTCTTTTGCCTGTTGCAGTTCGATAATAATACGTTTTAAAAAGAAGATGGCTAAAAGTGCCATTACGCTAACAATTAGCCCCGGAAGCTCTTCTATTTCACCTGTGACAAGAGTACGCCACGAATCATCTCCTTTCATCAATGTTAAAGTTTGACGCATGGCCATTAATCCCAACATTAAGGTCATAAATCCGATGCGCCAATCTTTAGTGCGGCGTAGTATAACAAAAGATAAGAACATTGCGCTCAGGCGAATTATTATAGAAACAATAAGAATTAGGCTCATAAGGTTTTCGTTCCCGTTTATACTTTAGAATTTTGTTATAGAGTCCGTGACAAACCTTTTTATCAAGTTAGTTTCCATGGTTTACTCTAGTCTTGGTTTCTTTCTTGGATCCATCTAAAACTTGCTTGCGGACAGAGCATAATGGGATTTTTAGGATAAATGAATATTCTTTTTATTATACCTAAGTTTAGCGATTTTCACTCTATGGGTGAGATTGCCACGGACAGCTTCGCTGCCCTCGCAATGACAATCTCGCTCCTGTCATTGCGAGTGGAACAAAGTGTAGCGAAGCAATCTCAAAGTTTGAACTGCAAGGAAATCGTTCAATTTAAACTATAGATAGTTATGGTCAATATCGCAAAATATTTAGCCCATTCATCCCGATGCTCTGTTTTTCCGCAAGCAAAGTTCAAGATTGGGTTACCCAAGCCGTTTGTAATGCATTCCAGAAACCAAGACTTTCAATCAGCGGTTAAAATGGGGTTTGGCCACAGGCTCTATAGGGGACTCATTTTTGAAGTTGTTCCTTTGCCTCATCAAGAAGAGCAATCACTTCGTCGTCCGTAGTCTGAGAGAAATCCGTATAGTGTTCTCCCACGGCAAAGAATATTGCCGGTGTTTCCAGGCAGACAACCTCATCAACAAGTTGTTCCAACTCTTCTATTATGTCCGGTGGCGCCACAGGGACGGCGAGGATAATTTTTTTAGGTTCATCAGCCCTTAACCCCATCAATGCCGCTCTCATAGAAGCACCGGTTGCAATACCGTCATCAATGACAATTATTATCTTGTTTTTCAGCGGAGTCCGTTGTTTCTCTCCTCGATACATTTTTTGGCGTCTTTTCATCTCTTCAGTTTCATTGGCAATTTCTTCTTCCAGATAGGATTCGCTTACCTGGAGAGCGTTCATAATATAGTTGTTGAGGAAGACCAGTGGTTTTTTGGCTTCCACCAATGCGCCGATGGCCAGCTCTTTCTGTCCCGGAGCACCAAGCTTTCTTACAATCACGATATCCAGTGGAGCACGAAGTTTCATTGCTACTTCGAAGGCCACAGGGACTCCGCCTCTTGGAAGGGCAAGGATAACAGGGTGTTCGTCTTTATAGCGCAGGAGTTTTTCTGCCAGCCGCTTGCCTGCTTGGCTTCTATCATAAAACATTTTTTATCCTTTTAGATATTTGACGAACCAATTCCTTGCCAGTTTAGCTACTTCTTCCAGCTTTCCCGGTTCTTCAAAGAGATGGGTGGCGCCGTGAACGATCGTTAGTTCTTTTTCGCAGGCGAGTTGATTATACGCTCTTTCGTTAAGCTCAATCACGCCAAAATCGTTACCTCCTACAATTAGTAGTGTAGGGGCTTTAACCAAGGAAAGGCTGCCTTCGGCCAGGTCCGGCCTGCCTCCCCTGGAAACAATCGCTTTAATGTACTCGTTTTTTGTAGAGGCATTCAGCGCAGCGGCTGCTCCAGTGCTTGCACCAAAGTAACCAAAAGGAAGCTTACTGACCCGACTATCTTTTTTTACGTAGTCGGTAGCATTGATAAGTCTTTTAGATAACAGTTCGATATCAAATACATTCGTTCTGTCCGCTTCCTCCCTATCCGTTAGCAGGTCAAAAAGCAATGTTGCAATTTTGGCCTTTTTGAGTAAACTGGCTACATAGTTGTTTCTTCTGCTATGTCTGCTGCTACCGCTTCCGTGGGCGAAAAGCACCAGGCCTATTGGGTTTGGAGGAACTTCGAGCAGCCCTTCTAGCTCAATTTCAGCCGCTTGGATAAAAATCAGTTCCTTGATGGGGGCTTTTAGACTCTTTTGCATGTGTCACCTTGACGATTTTTGGCAAAATCCATGGAGCCGGTTTTGGCGATTAGAGGGTGCATCCGCTAGTTGTTTTGATTACGTCATTCTGAGCAAAGCGAAGAATCTCGTTCGCTACTGTTAATAGAATCATCGGTGTTTCGCACCCTCAGAATGAGGAGAAGTGGAAAATATTTTTGAGCTAGAACAACTACCGGGTGCAGCACCCATTTCCAGAGGTAGTGGGCGAGCCCTATAACCACCTCATTTTTCTGAGAATGATGGATTCCACCTATTTTCTGCCGATGGGCATAAGATATAAGGCGTGCTCATCCTTTGACATTTTCATTATGTCTTCCACCCTTTCATCATTAAAGGCTCCTACCACAGCAACACCAAGGTTTAATGCTTCCGCTTGCAGAAGCACATTTTGTGCAGCGTGACCTACTTCAATATGCACGTAGCGAATTCCCCTGCGTCCGTACTTTTGGGTCGTTCGATATTCTACAGCGGAAAAAACTAACAGTGCTGCATTATTTTTCACCCAACTCTGGTTGAGCGCGGCTGTTGAGAGCTCACGACGTATATCGCCTTCCACAGTTTTTACAAGTTGATGTTCAAGGGGTATATATTTGTAAACGCCAGCGCTCAGATTTTCGACACTCCCTACCGCTATGTATACCTCAAGGGGATAAAGGGCTCCTGCAGAAGGTGCTGTCCTGAACCCGCCTGGGTCTGTTAATCCCTGTGCAGCCCACAACAGTTGCGATACTTCAGCGAGCGACAATGGCCCTTTTTTGAAGTTCCTTACAGAACGTCTCTGCTGCAAAGCATATTCAACAGAGAACCCGCCATTATAGAGAGGCCGAGGCAGTTTTGTTTTCTTCGTTGTTGTATGGAACATGGTATTGTTTCCTCATTATCTCTATTTCGACCTAGATTTGGTATCTGCCCATAACTCTCACTGTACTAGCCTGGGGGCCATGTTCGCCCTTTTCCTCATGAAACTGGACATTTGTACCGATTTTCAAGTCATTGAAGCTGTGGTTCAAGACGCTGTTCTCGTGGAAATAGATCTGTCTGCCGCCAGGTGTCGTAATCCATCCGTAACCTTCATCCAAGAATAGTTGTGAGATTTTTCCTTGAGGTACTACTTGGTGCGTTTTAAAATGTCCCTTGCGACGCCTGAAATAATCCCTTAGCTGGCGCTGCGCTGCGTTGAACGCATCGCGGACTGCCACATAGATATCCTCGTGGGCATGATGGAGATCAGGTCGCCGACTGACGACCAGTTCTCCATCCGGAACGGTGATGTAAATCCGTACATCGTAGAGATTGCCTTTGTTGTGGCGCTTATGCAAGGCTTCGACACTAACCCGACAGGTTATGATTTCCTTGAAAAGTTTGTCTAACTTTTCAACCTTCTCCCGGACATTTGCTTCGACTGCCAAGGACCTGTCCAAATTACGAAAACTGATCTGTAAGGGTGATTGCATAGTCTGCTCCCCTTTTTAAAAATACGCGATGAAGCGCTTTTGAATAATTTAAGGATGATAGTCTTTGCCTAACCGCCGCTACACGACTCTCCTTTTTCTTAGTGTTGTTTGAGAAGATTATTCTGATGGCCGAACATTATTTTGGGCCTTGATAATGCTCGGCCCTACCTTTTTTCGACTTAGCAATAAATTTTCAGAGGTCATCCGAGACTTACCGCTGCCAATAGACCCTTATGCTTTTTTCTCCTTCTCCGTATTGAAACGAAAAATCTCCTTTGTAAGATCGAGACAATGCTTCCCCGATTCGTCGGGCAATATGAACCCCGGTTGTCGTTACCAATGTATGGTCATCTTCGTTTGTAATTAACATAATTCTTTCTAGGGGATGTTCGCCTTTCTCCATTTCCTCTACGTTGCGAAGAAGGTTTAATATTTCGTCCCGGTGCCCTTCAAAAAATTCTCCTTTTATTTGGATGTAGCCAGCAGGGTAGTTGTCAGCACAACGTCGACAGGCAGGACAAACCATTTTGCTTGTGTATTCTCCTGTTTTTTTCCATGTCCAGCGTCCATTTACAAAGAGGGCACCACATTCAGTGCATAGACTAGGTTCCGGCCCGCGGTTTTCTTCGTAAACATCATGCCGGTGTTCTTTGATTAACTTGTCATTTCTTCCGTAACGGCCTTTATTCATGGTAGTTCCCCCCTTGGTTATTCGGGTTTATCTGCAGTTATATCGCCTGACTAGCAGTGATGATTAAGAGGTTATAAAATTCTAAGTTGGAATTGGAGTTAGATTTCAGCTGGCATCAAAGTAATTTTTCGAATTGCAATTAGACGACAGTTAAATAGAGTAGGGGGTGATTTCTGGTCATTTCAAAAAGTTTGCTGGTCATTTAGTGCCGTGCCTCAGGTGATAAAGGTTAGGTGGTTCGTTTTTTTACGGGAAAGGGCCTTTTTTTTGTTTAAGCCAGGTCTGTCTGTTCGCGGGATTTTGTGTCTGTCTTGCTGAATGAAACGTTATTGCAAGGTCGTTCTATTAAGATAAAGTGCTGCGCAATCCATTGATATCCTTGTCAAACGAAAGAAATACAGATTTTCGAACTTAGAAAGGGTAATCAATTAAACTTCAGTTTTTGTCGTCGTTTGAGCCTGTATTTTATATATTAAGATAACACCGAATTAAGCTTATGTGAAGGATATAGAGGATTTTATTTTCTCTTACGGTAAAAAAAATTAGTTCAAGTGGGTGAACAGTGGAGGTTTTTCAGAAATTATGCGTTGGAGAGTAGTGATTGGAACCAGGTGGATAATGTTTCGGGGAAGAATTTTTACAGCTTAAAGAGCCTGTGGCCAAACCCTAATTTAAGCGGTGGTTGAAGGTCTTGCTTTCTGAAATGCATTACAAACGGCCTGGGTAACCCATCTTGGCGAAGCTTGCGAAAAAACAGAGCATCGGGAGAAATGGGCTAAACATTTTGCGACATTGCCCATAACTTTCGATAATAAAAAGAATATTTGTTTACCCAAAGTATCCCATTATGCTCTGTCCGCAAGCAAGTTTTGAGAACAGGTCCAAGTCTTTGTACCAGCATGAAAGAAACCAAGACTGAAATAAAACTTGGAAATTAAGTTGATAAAAAGTTCGGCCACAGGCTCTAAAGTTTGGGTTTGCATCAAGGCTAACGCTTCTCGCAATGACTTGGCATTCATCCTGTCATTGCGAGGGCAGCGGAGCTGCCCGTAGCAATCTCACTCATTGGCGAAAAATCTACTTTTATTTCATTATGCTTAATGGAAGAGTTAATTAAATAGTCTTTAATTCAGGCAGGCAAGCTTGATGTTAAAGTTTAGTCATTGCCATGAGAGCTGTGAGTACCTCTTATAAGATGAAATTTTCGTAGCACCTTCTCCCTCAATCCATCCAAGAGGCTATAGAGAATCGGAATATAGACCAGAGTGAGGATGGTGGAGCTTACGAGTCCGCCAATGGCCACTACGGCCAGCGGGGAAAGGCGTTCAAGTCCAAGGGCCTGCTCTAACGCCACAGGCAGCATACCGACCACGGTGCAGGCAACAGTCATGAGGATGGGACGAGTACGCATGCGAACGGATTGTTCGATGGCCTCAAGCAGAGCCATGCCTTTTGCCCTGGCCTTTTCGATGAAGTCGATCAAGAGTATGGAATTGTTCACCACGATTCCAGCAAGCAAAATCATACCCATGGAGGCAGGCATGCACATGTGACGGCCGGTCAGGAGGAGGCCCCACGCGGCCCCGATTAAAGCCAGGGGAATAGCGCCCATGATTACAATAGGATTGGTCCACGAACGGAAGGCCGTGGCCAGGGAGAAAAAGAGGAGGATGACTGCTACGCTTAAGGCCTTGGCAAGCCGCTGGCCCGATTCTCCCATCTTTTTTATTTCGCCTTCTTGACTTAGACGGTAGCCAGGAGGGAGTGGCAGCCCTTGCAGGGTCTTGGAAACCTGAGCCTGGATGTGACTGATTGCTGCTTCGCTCCGATAACCGTAGATGTTCACAGTTGGTTCAAGGTTCTGGCGTGTAAACTTCGTTCTTGTCTTGGTACGGGCAAGCGTGGCGATTTGGGAAAGGGGGATGGGCCCGGTCTTGGTTGTGATTTGTATAGATTTTATGTCCATCAGGCTGTCCCGTCTATGCGGGGCGTAGCGGATCCGAATCTGATAGCCGTCTTCGCCAGGAACGCGTAGAATCGAGGCCGGGCCGCCGTTCACAGCCGTTGCTATCTGGCGGCTGATCTCCACGGGATCCAGGCCATAGCGAATGGCCTGGGCTTCATCAACCTTGAGGACGACCTCTGTCCTGTCTCCTGTCCAGGAGCGGGTAACCGTGGTCAGGCCCCGGACTTTTCGCAGACGACGGACTACCTCATCTGCAAGGCTATCCAGGATTTTCGGGTCTGGCCCTGACAGCATAACATCCACCGGAGCTGCTATTGACGACAGGGGTGTCGCGCCGAAGTCGTAGACGTCAATGGACTTGAGCCCTGGAATGGTGGCTGCCTTTAGACGTACTTTCTCCTCCAACTCCCAAATGGTTTCCTTACGGTGAAACCGGTCCACGAAATGGGCAGTAATCTGGCCCTGTTGCGGGATGCGGCCGGTACCAAAGCTGACAACGCCGGGTTCGGAGCCCACGGCAACCGAGATGAGCTGCACCTCTGGCATCTCCATCAGGATGGCTTCCAACCGTTTTGCTATGGACTCTGTAGCTGAGAGCGAAGCGTCGGACTCGGCTTCAAAGTTGATCTTGATGATCCCGGTATCCATGGGGGGCATGAGATCCCGGCCTGCCAGTGGAAGTTGCCTGATGCTGAGGATCAAGAGGATCACACCGCCAAGGAGAAAGACGGCGCGGTGCCTGAGCCCCACATGGACGAGCTTGGCAAAAAAGTCTTTCATGGGCTCTATAGTATAGCGGTCCACCAGGGTCGCCAGGCGTTCGAGAGGATTTCGTTTTGAAGACCGGCCAACTACATATGGGGCCAGGAGCGGGATAATGGTCACGGATACGAGAAAGGAGGCCGCGAGGGTAAGGGACAAGACAGTAGTGAGCGGCCGAAGTATCTTCTCTACGTAGCCTCCGATGAACATAATGGGCACAAGCACGATCACGGTGGTAAAGGTGCCAGCCCAGTCCGCAAGGACGATCTCGTTCAGGCCATCCACTACGGCTTGGCGGATGGGTTTGCCCAGGGTAGTTGCGTGTCGTTCGATGTTTTCGATGACCACGATGCTGTCATCCACCAGGAGACCTACTGAGAGAATGATTGCGGTAAGGGTGACGATGTTCAATTCGTAACCCAAGAGATACATGCCGGCAAAAGCCATGCAGCAGGCGAGGGGAATAGATATGGCCGACAGAAGCGAGAGTCTTAGACTGGCCAGCACCAGGAAAATTACCCCTACGGTCATGATCACAGAGTCGCGCAGGGCATCGACCATATTGTCGATGCTGGTACCTATGAGTTCCTTCTGGGTGTCAGCGATCTCGAATGCAATTTCAGGGTACTTGGCCTCGATTTCTGGCAGGGCCTTTTCCACAGCAGCAATAGTGGTGGTGACATGTCCGGTTTCCGATCTCAATAGGTTTACGCCAATGGCAGGATGACCGTTTCCGCGAAAGAGAGATTGTCGTTCCCGGTAATGGGTGCGGACCCGGGCCACGTCCTTGAGGGAGATCTCGCCTTGGGCACTGCTTGCGATCACGATCTCTTCAATCTCGGCCCTGGTCAGCTTTTCCCCTGAGGTTTTCAGTCGGAACTGCTGGTGATCCTGGAGGATCAACCCGGCAGGGAGGTTGATGTTTTGTGACCGAATGGCCATTATGACCTGTTCCAGGGAAAGACCATGGGCATGGAGACGGCGAGCATCGATCTCCACCAAAAGTTCTGGAGAATATCCTCCAAAGACTTCTACATCTCCCACTTCCGGGATTCGAAGAAAGTCCTCACGCAGTTCATTGTCTGCAAGCTGGCGGACCTTTGACAAGTCCAGGTGCGTGCCTGGCTTGGGGCTCAGGGCCAGGGTAAAGACCGGCACTGTGGCGTCACTCACCTTAAAGATTTGGGGGGGTAAGATGTCCGGGGGAAGACTTGCCTCGATGCGTTTTATTGCATTGGCTACATCTGTTGCTGCAGCGTCCAGGCCTTTTTCGTACTCAAATTCCACCGCAACCGCGACCATCTCGTCCTGGCTCACCGAACGGACTTTACGGACGAGGCTGATAGAGGCGAGTACCTTTTCCAAAGGACGCGTGACTTTGTCCTCCATATCCCCTGCCGCTGCACCCGGCTGTGAGATAAGCACCACCACAGACGGGTAATTGGCGTCTGGAAAGAGGTTCAGGGGCATGTATTTAAAGCCTATCAACCCCAGGACCGCTGTAATCAAGACAAGGGACGCAACAAGGTGGGATCGTGAAAGGACAAACTCCGCAAAATTTTTGTGTTTCATTGCTTACCTTACCTCGCTACTGGGTGCACTTTTTGGCCTGGGTGAAGCCGCAGCAAACCGCTTTCTCCGGCCACCACAACGCGAGCGTCTGCTGGAATGTCTCCATCTACACAGGCCTTCTCCGGACCTCTGGCAAGCACGGTAACAGGAAGTACGCGAATGGTATTTTCTGCGCTTACCAAAAAGAGATACGATGCATCGGTCGTTTCAAGCAGAGCCCGGGTCGGGACGATCCAGCCGTGTACTTTGCTGGTAATGAGTTCAACCTCTACTGTTGAGCCTGTGGACAGGGAAAAAGGGCGCTTTTTAAGGTCGATCTCTACTGTGGGTAAAACAGCAGATTTACCTTCCTCGGATTGAATGGCAGGGTGCAGGCGACTGATAGCCGCTTTTATAGGGGTGTTCTCTGTTGGGCCGAAGATGAGGGCCTCTCCACCTACACGGAGCTTTGGGAAAACATCCTGGGAGACCTTGACCTCGACAGTATATCCGGCTTCCGGGGCCTCCATTGAGAGGATGGGTTTGCCAGGAAGTGCAAGGTCTCCGGGTTCTTGGAGCCGGGCCGTTATCATTCCGTCAAATGGTGCGGTGAGACGGGTATATGAGAGTTCAATTCTGGCGGTGTCCAGTGCCCTTTCAAGGTTGATGACCCTGGCCCTGGCAGCGATTTTTGCATCTTTTGACCGGTCAAGAGCTTCCTGGCTTAGAGCCTTGGCCTCAAAAAGTTGTTTATCTCTGGCATAGACGTTCGTCTGGGTGACTAGAGCGGCCCTGGCAGCCTCTAGTTCTGCTTCAAGTCCGACAATCCTGTTTCTTTGGGATCGATCGTCCAATAGAGCCAGGAGATCTCCTTTCTGGACCTTGTCTCCTTCCCGACCGCGGACTTCCACCAGGTGACCGGTGACCCGTGGGGCGATGTTAGCAGAGAGCTTGGATTCGATAGTTCCAAGGTAGCGTTCCTTGACAGCGAGGCTACCCTGATAGACCGGTGCTACCTCTACTGCCAGCAGGGGTTGCTGTGGCAAGGGGAGCTGGGACAGCTGAGCCTTGCGATGTTTGACAAGCAAAATGGCTCCCGCAATCAATGTCAGGGTCACGAGTATGGCCAGGGTTTTTTTTATCATATTATCTCTCCAAAACTTTTTTGTGTAGATTCTTTCGCCAACGAGAGTAAGACGCGTTGATTTTTCCAGTAGCCAGGCGATATGATACCGCGGCTGCCTGATGGTCATAAATGGCAGCCAGCTCGCTGGTCTGGGCATTGAGCCATGCTGCCTGGGCAAGAAGAACGTCGGTAACTGTGCCGGCTCCGGTTTTGTAGCGAAGTTCCTCTATACGATAGCTCTCCGCTGCGGTTTTTTTGGCTGTCCGGGCAAGTATAAGCCGGTGTTCAGCTTCTTTGAGGGAGGAAACAGCCTGGAGGACCTCAGCCTGGGCCCTGAGACGAGTTGCACGCAAATTTTCCCGGGCAGCCATAAGCCGGTGTTTGGCTTCACGAACCTGGCTGGATATCGTTCCGCCACTAAAAAGGTTGAGCGTCAATGACACCCCGGCAGACCATACCTCTTCGTTTCCCTCCAGACCACTTCCGGCCCTCCGGCCATAGTCTCCTACAAGGTCTAAAGAAGGAAGATGCGCTCCCCGGGCGATCTTAACAGCGGCTTCTGCCTTGCGAACCTCATTTCTGGCCCTGCGAACATCCGGCCGATCCTCTATCATCCGGGCCACGTCTTCGCCTGAAAGGTCTATTTGTGCAGGGGTCAAAGTCCCCTGTGCGTCAGGTTCTCGCCTGGGCTCCCAGCCAAGGAGCATGGCCAGAGATTGCCTGGTTCGACGCTCCGCTTCCCGGGTCTTTATCAATGCCTGTTCCTGGGTGGCCACTTGCGTGTCTAGCTGCATGAGGTCCACTGGGGCTATCCTGCCTACCTTGAGCTTTAAAGCAGCATCATCCCGGGCTTTGCGAAGGGCAGCCAGGGTCTCTTGCTGTGCGTGGCGGAGAGCTTTTAAGTAAAGTATCAAGTTGAAAACATTTGTGACATTGGACACCAAGTCTTGCGCTTTAAACTCAAAATTGGTTTTGGCAATGGCTTTCTCTATGTCGGCAATAGCGGTCAGGCCCCTGAGACGGCCTCCATGGTAGATGGGAATCTTAAGGTTGATGCCCGTCCTGTACTGATCCCGGCTAAAAACCGGAGTTTTTATGGGGGCCACTGCTGCCGGGTCACTTAGTCGCTGATACCCGGCATAGGCGTCTAATTGTGGCCAAAGGCGACCGGTCGCGCTCCTGGTGGCCGCGCTCGCAGCAGACATTTCGTATCTGCTAGCGCCTAGCACAGGGCTTTGGGACAAGGCCGTGGCAATGGCTTGCTCCAGCGTCAGGACAGTTTTGGCCTGTGCAATAGGGGCGCAGGCCAGCCAACACCCTAATAACACAAGTGACAAAGCTCGAAAAAACAGACGTCTGGTCTTCATATGATGAGGGACAAGTGTTCTATTAGTAAGTGTTAACTGACAAACATTTGTGACCATAAAAAACTCCGGAATAATGTTTTAAAAAACATTTACTCATCATCCCTCAGGTATTTTTAGGGGGAAGGACTCCGCGCAAAAAGCAGCGGCTTATAGCCTCTGCAGCTTCTGACGGCTCAAAGGCCTCCGGACCTCCTGTGGTGAGGAAGTGTCGAGTAAGGGCGCCTTGAATCATCCCGATGAGGCATGTGGCGCAAATATCTGTGTCCAAGTCTTTGCAGAAGTGGCCGCTGGCCATGCCTGCCTGAAGAAGTGTTTCCACAAGGGTCTTGTAGGCAGTGAAGATCGAGAGCATGGCCTTTCGCAGCTCGTCATCGTGGTGATAAATAGACTCTGCCAACAAGATGAGATTAACCCCCCGGTGGGTCAAAAAGTAGCGGAGGGACTCACGTATAAAGACACGGACTCTGTCTACAGGCGACATTTCGCTGCCTAGAATCGGTGCCAATTTTGCCAGCAAACCCTCCCGGACATACGCATAGAGCTCTACGAGCAGGTGATGTTTGCTATCGAAATGTCTGTAGATGGCAGCTTCGGTTACACCTAGTCTTTGCCCAACCCGTTTCATGGTGAGCGCTCTGCTTCCCTCGCGGGCAAGAATTTCAAGGGCAGTGGCCAGCACCTCTCGTTGGCGATGAGTCCATGTTGTTGTGGTTAACATAATGTTAATATATCCTAACCTTTAAAAAAGCAAATAGTGTCTTGGTTGTCTGTTTCAAATTTTATTTAAAAATTTCATATAGTTTGCTTCTATTTTTATTTCTATGTCTGGCCTGACTCTTTTTATGTCTGATTTGCATTTTCCTTGGGCAATGGCGAGTTCGTTGGTTGATATTATCAATAAAAGTAAGGTTAGTTTGTACTAACATCCCAAAAAAAGCAAGCCCAAAAAAGAAAATTGTGGCCAAAAAATGATATTTTGACTTAAGTCAATGCAGCGCACAATTTTCCATCAATATAGATAATTAAGTTTTAAAATAGTTAATTGTTGGCAAAATAATTTAAGGAGGTACCGTGCGAACAGACTCTTTTTCCCTGGATATATGTCACGGCCTTAGTGGGGGCAGCTGTCCTAATGTCTTGCCCTGGAATGGAGAACTTGAGACGGAATTAAAACGGGTTGTCCTGGAAAGCGGATGGCCTGGATTTCTTAGGGGCTGGATCAACGGTCCTGTCAAGGCTCATCAAAAATTCAAGATCAGCGTGGCTGGTTGCCCCAATGGTTGTTCACGTCCACAAATTGCCGATTTTGGTCTGATAAGGGCCAGGAAGCCAGACTTTGTAAAGGAGATATGCATAAAGTGCGGGCTTTGCGCCCAGACTTGTGATGAAGATGCAATTGAGCTTTTGAATGCTGGGCTCGTATTTGAAATAAATAATTGTCTTTACTGTGGGGCATGCCAGAAAATATGTCCAACTCAGGCCATTCTTCCCGACAAGGATGGGTTTCGCATCGTTCTAGGGGGTAAGCTTGGAAGACACCCAAGACTGGCGTCCGAACTTTCAGGTATATTTGCCGAAGAGGAGGTTTTAAACATTCTGGGTAAAGCCCTGGTCATGTATATGGAGCATTACCAACACCTGAAAAGATTTGGAGATCTTTTTGACCTTTTTGGTCAGGATAGGGTATTGAAAAAGTTGGTGTAACCAAATGGGATTGTCAAAAATTATCAATAGGAGATAATCGAATGCATCTCTGGCTTGTTCCCCCGATTTTGAGTCTGATCTTGCTTTCGGCCCATGCCTTAAGGGCAGGAGACTTGGGCCTGTGCATTGCCTGGATTCTCCTTTGTCTTTTATTTTTCACCAAAAAGCGTTGGATCAGATATGTTTTGGCTGCGGGTTTCACCTTGGGGGCTTTTACTTGGGTGGAAACTGGAGTCCAGCTTGTTCAGTTCAGAATGGCTTTTGGGCTTCCTTGGCTCAGGCTTGGGCTGATTATGCTCACTGTCTTTGGGGTTACGGTTTTTTCCCTTTTCCTGATCCTTGGCCAAAAAGGACGACTTTTTTTCTCGGAAGCAGTAGAGATAGGACCAGCCCAAGGAGCAGCTTTTTTGCTCACAACCCTGACTCTTGTATTGGCCAGAACAAAGACCAGTTTTCCTATACTTCTTGCTGATCGTTTTCATTTGAACATGGGGTGGGTAGAAATTTTTTTTCTTGCCTTGTATGCAACATGGATTACTGGAAAAATGCTCGACCCTAAAGCGTCTATTCGGGTTAGGCCGCGTATCTGGGCCCTGTTTTCCCTGGTCTTTTTTCTTCAGCTTTTCCTGGGGCTTTTAGGGATAGAGGAAATGCTCATGACCGGAAAACTGCATTTACCCGTGCCAGCATTGATCCTGGCAGCACCAATTTATCGTGGGTCGGGCTTTTTTATGCTCACCCTCTTTACGATAACTGTTCTTTTGGTAGGCCCGGCCTGGTGCAGCCACCTATGTTATATCGGGGCCTGGGATGATGTGGCCAGCCGGAGGGTTAAAAAGATCCGGCATCTTCCTAAATGGGCCAAAAGGGCACAAATATTCAATCTTGTTTTGGTTGTTGCAGCAGCTTTGACAATGCGTATTCTGGGCTCCCCCTGGACGCTGGCTTTACTCTCGGCTTCCATTTTCGGACTTGTGGGAGTAGGGGTCATGCTCTTTGTGTCCTCTAGAAGGGGACAACTGGTTCATTGCACAATGTATTGTCCCATGGGGCTGGTGGGTAATGTTTTAGGCAAGATTTCACCCTGGAGGATAAAGATTGATTCAGAGTGTAACAAATGCGGCAGATGTTCAAGCATATGTCGGTATGGAGCCTTGACTGGTGAAGATTTGGAAAAGGGTAGGCCAAATTTATCCTGCACACTATGCGGAGATTGTCTTGGGGTCTGCAAAAAGAAGCATATTTATCTAAAATTTCCAGGTCTATCCCCTGGACTGGCCAGGAAAGTTTTCGTTGTCATGGTCGTGAGTCTGCATGCGGTTTTCCTGGGAGTAGCCAGGATGTAATCACTCAACTTTCGGCGTTCGCTCCGAGTTTGTTTTTAAGTTTTGGAGGATAATATTGTGCCCTATTTAGGCGCTCACATGTCCATCAGCGGCGGACTGTATAAGGCGATACAACGCATCCAGAAGGTAGGAGGCAGGGCCCTGCAGATATTCTCTAAAAATCAAAGACAGTGGCACTCCCCTTCCTTGACTGAAGAATCCATTCAGGCATTTAAAGAAGAATGGCAGCAATGGGGCGGGTATCCCATTGCCGCGCACACATCTTATCTCATTAACCTGGCCGCAAAAAATAAGAGTGTACTTAAAAAATCTATTCACGCTTTTGCTGATGAATTGAGAAGAACCGCGCTTCTTGGCATCCCTTTTCTGATTACCCATCCGGGGTCGCACGGCGGGGACGGAGTGGAAGTAGGCTTAGGAAGGTTTGTACGCCATCTTGACCAGGCCATTGAAATATCAGGGAAGCAAGGTGTAACGGTCCTTCTGGAAACAACAGCGGGTCAGGGAACGAATCTGGGTGCTAGTTTTCAGGACTTGGCCTTTATTCTGGAGCAGTCTAAGTTTCAGGAAATGCTTGGGGTCTGCGTGGACACTGCCCACATCTTTGCCGCGGGCTATGATTTACGTACTCCAGGAGCCTATGCCCAGACCCTTGATTTGTTAGAAAAAAATATTGGCCTGGAAAGGATACATTTTTTTCATCTCAATGATTCGAAGACAGGGCTTGGTTCACGCAAGGACAGGCATGAGCATATCGGACAGGGGCAAATTGGCCTGGAAGGATTCAAGCTTCTCTTAAATGATCCCCGTTTCCGTGAGCATCCCATGGTCCTGGAAACCCCAAAAGACAAGGATTTACATGAAGATATAGAAAATCTTAAGGTTCTTAACTCCCTGATTTCGAAGTAAAAAGACTTATAAGAAGCGATTAGGAAGGTTATAAAGTTTGTGCCCAAACCTTAGTCAGACAGAGGATAAGTTTTCATAATTTGTCGGATGTTGATTGTAGGCATCTTGAAGAAGTCTACAAAGAAATAAGCAAGATGTTAAACTTTAAAAGAGGGGTTCAAGTAAGAAATCCTTACCCCGTAGCCCTTAATCCCTACCCCTTAAACTAGACAGATGCAGGTACCGGATAGGCCCGATGAGAGAAATACTATAAGCTAGTCCGCTAATTTTATAAACAATGGAAAATTTCTTAATGGCGTGTTCGCAGGCAATTGTCGAAGGCATATAAAATAGTAGATAGTTATGAAAGAGGACTAGGAAAAGTAATTTTGAGAATATTTGGACAAGACAAATTCGAGACAATTAGACAAGAGGAGCGATTTTTATAAAAAAAGGGGTTAGGTGATTTGACCTAACCCCTTTTTTTATTCTTTTTATGGCGCGCCTGCAGGGATTCGAACCCCGGGCCGACGGCTTAGAAGGCCGTTGCTCTATCCAGCTGAGCTACAGGCGCTAAGAGAACTCTTCATTTAATTTCAATTAAAAAAAAGGTCAAGATAAAATAGCTAAGATTTTTTGGGAGATAGATTTTTAGCAAGCGATTTTCAACCAACGGGTGAGATTGCCACGGGCAGCTTCGCTGCCCTCGCCTGGACAATCTCGTCCCTGTTATAGCGGATTGAGCAAAATAGGCGAACGAATCTCACACTTTAAATGGCAAAAGAACGCGTAAGTTTGGTAAATATAGTGTAATCGACAATGACACAGCAAGACAATCGCGTGGTACGCTGTGTCATTAGGGTATATTCATTGTCCATTTTAATAAATACTTGAACGTTATCTGATATTTTGTTGACTAGTTCTATATCTTTTAATTACAACACTCTTAGTCTTGTGGGTTACAAAATAAGAACTTCATAATTTATTAATCCATTTAATGCGTATTTATATTTATAGTTAATAAAGGAAATATTGTGAGCCTGGGAGGGATTCATGGTTAGTAACCATAGCCTTAAAACAACAGAAAAAGAAAAAGACAATAAAATCAAGGGGCTATTTTCTCTCCAGACCGTATCAAAAGTAGGTATTGGAACCACTCAGAAAAAGGATATCCAGAAAAAGTATTGCTTTGCAACTGAGATTGATGATGACATGGTTGAGATCAGGCCCCTAAATGTTGAATTAGTTCCTTCCAGCTCAAAGAAAATCATTTCCAAAGATGAGTTTCTGAATAAGTTTTTTCCTGAGCCAGAGTTTTATATGCAAACAGTTTATCCTAAAATGTGCGAATTAAAGAAAACCATTGCCAGGGCTGAGCGACATCGTAAGCGGGGAGAAACCTATAGTGCTGAGTATGAGTATAAGAATGCATTAAAGATTGATGAAGAAAATATCAGGGCAAATTTTGGTTTGGGGCTAACTTATCTGGAAAGAGGTGACAAAGAAAAGGCCAACAACATATTTAAGCGATTGGTCAAGCTAGATGCCGCTTTTGAGCTGAAACACAAGCATTTGTTTAATGAGTTTGGAATAAATTTGCGTAAACAAAAGATGTTTGAACAGGCAGTTGAGTATTATGGACGGGCACTTGAGCTTAGCCCGAATGATGAAAATTTGCATTACAATATCGCTCGGGCGTATTTTGGCCAAAATAAAATTGAACTGGCATTAACGCATTTAAAAAAGGCCCTGGAATTGAATCAGGAACTCAAAGAGGCCAAAAAATTCATGGAATTTTTAGGTTGTTAACTGTTAGTCTAATTTTTAAAAGGTGCTTACTGTAACTTAAAGGTTAGTCTGGCAAGCTCAACTATATTATTTTCATATCATTTTAGCTAATTAACTTAAACAATATTTCCCCGCTCCTTTCCAGAACCTGCAGGTTATACCCCCCTTCGAGGGTGAAGATAATGGGCAAGGTTTTCTCTCTGGCAATCGAAACAAGAGTCTCAAGGATGAACCTTACGCCTTCATCTGTGACTTTCATGCCAGCCAGATAATCATCCTTATGCAGATCAAAGCCGGCTGAGACAAGGAGGATTTCTGGTTGGAATTTATTTATCAGACCAGGAAGAATTTCTCCGTAAATCTGTTTTATCTCCACATCTCCTGCCTCTGCCGAGAGAGGAATATTATAGGTATGTTCGTTGTTTTCGCTTTCGCTTCCAGTACCCGGATAGAATGGATACCGGTGAGAGCTGAAGTAAAACACATCGGGATTATTAGATAGGATATGCTGAGTTCCGTTGCCATGGTGAGCATCAAAGTCAATGATGAATACTTTTTTAAAGCCAAGCTCAAGGGCTTTTAGCGTTCCTGCAACTACATTATTAAAGATACAAAAACCCATTGCCCTGCCATGTTCTGCGTGATGTCCAGGTGGTCTTACTGCACATAAAACACAATTAAAGTTTTCTTTAAAGCAGAGATTCACTGCTTTTTCCACTGCACCTGCGGCCATGAGTGCGGCATAGTAGCTGTGTTCGTTGTAATAGGTGTCAGGATCAAGGTGTCCCTCAAAACTCTGGCATCTTTTTTCTACTTCGTGGATATAATTTTCATCGTGAGCAAGCTTGAGAAGGTGCATGTCTACAGGTTTACTGTCTAGAATGGGGATATTAAAAGAAGGAAGGGTTTTTAGAAATGCATGCAGTCTTGTTGCATTTTCAGGATGGGAGGGAAGATCATGTTTCAAAAAAATCTCGTTAAATATAACAGCAGACTTGAACACTTTAAATACCTCCGCAAAATATCGGATGTCGAATTTTATTTGTTTTGAAGTGGACAGCAATCTTTAATAGAATCGGTAGGAAAACACAACTGAACTCCAATAGTTTTTGAGCTCTTTTTTGTTTTTTGCGGCTATAATTTGCAATGGTCGCTTATGGCCAGATTCTTAAAAACAGTTAGGTTCCCGGTCCAAGTTGTTTGATTGGGAAATCAGCCCCTTGCTTCAAGTCCCGATGTCTTTGATTTTAATGCTGGTTTATTTTTAAATAAGCAGCCAATGAAGTCAATTCTCCTGTTGATATGCGAGCATAGTTTTTTTATCCCCCCCCCCATTTGGACATCTCCCCGGTTCACGCAAAAACCTCCTTTTTTACGCAAAAAATACATTTTTTTTCAATTTCGATTACACATTTTAGTTAAGTAACAAAAAGCAGGTGTATTTTTCAGCGATACGTGTGAAAATTTGCGTTCATGCGTGTTACTTAGGTAGCAAATTGGCGATAAAAAATGTTGACTTTTTAATTTTTTAAACATAATCGAGTAATTTTTTATAAGTTGTAAATGTGTCGTATTACTTTGGTTAGGAAATTATGCATGGTTTGGTAATTACAATTTGTGAAGGGGAACAGTGGAGAGCTTGAGGCGATCATTTTTTGTGGTTCGCTAGGTGTGCTATTTCTATCTAAATTCTACAAAACCTCTAGTATGAGGTCTAAGCTTCTTTTTTACCCGAGAAACCCTATGCGTGCAGCCAACTATTTTATATTTATTTTAATTTTCTTCTTAGCCTGCAAGAGTGGGTTTGCTGGGGAAACACGAACCTTTATCGATGCCAGGGGGCGTGAAATCCAGCTCAGCTTGCCTGTCCGAAAGGTAGTTGTTCTCAGTGCAAATGCCTTGGAAGTTATGCAAATTTTACAGGCAGAAAATCTTGTAGTCGGAGTCAGCGATTACATCCACCAAAAACCGCGGTTGTGGTCGAAATTTCAGGATCGGCCAGTGGTTGGGCGTTGGAATGAGCCAGATTACGAATTGATAGCTACCCTCCGGCCTGATCTGGTTTTGTGTTACGGGCGTTTTCCCGGGCTTGAGGCTGAACAAAAATTGGAGCCGCTGGGAATCCAGGTGCTTCGCCTCGATTTTTATAAAATAAGCGCGCTGCCCAGAGAGGTGCAAATTCTGGGCATGGTTTTAGGGAAGCAAAAGCAGGCAGAAGTATTTTTACAATGGCATGCTCAAAAAATGGAGCATATCGAAAAATTGCGCAGAAAAAACTCACCAGGTCCAAAGGTCTATGTTGAAAGCTTTTCTGACTACCAGGTGATGGGACCGGGGTCTGGTGGGTATGAACTAAGTATTTATGCCGGAGCTCGTAATATTGCTTCTGCATTTTCTACATCGTTTTCTAGGGTTAGCCCTGAATGGGTATTGAGCAAAAATCCGGATGTTATCGTTAAGATAGCTTCGATAAAGGATGCCTATGTATGCGACAATTCAAAAAAATTTCGAAAAATACAGAAAAATATCATGGAACGTCCTGGCTGGAAATTCACCCGTGCAGTGCAAGAAGGCAAAGTTTATGTATTGGCGTCAGACGTTGCAGGGGGACCCAGGGCTGCAGTGGGAATCGCTTACATGACCAAATGGTTTTTCCCTAAAGTAGACTTAAATCCTCAGGAAATGCACAGAGAGTATTTGGCGGATTTTTTAAAGGTGCCATACCGTGGTTTTTATGCCTACCCAACAGGGAAGTGAAGACATGAGTACCTCCAGAAGGCTTCCGGCTTCATATGGGTTAACCCAATATAGGCATCTGATCAGGCAAAGAGTCGTGCTTCTTTGCATCTTGGCGGCTCTGCTCGTGTTGATGGGCATGGTCAGTCTCTGTGTAGGTAGTTCAGCTCTTGGCTTGCAAGAAGTGTTCGCAGCTCTGTTTGAGCAATCGACCGTATCAAGTGTAATCATCTGGAAATTGCGCCTGCCTCGAATCGTTATGGCTTTTCTGGCCGGGTGGGGTCTGGCCTTGGGCGGGACTGTCTCCCAGGCTATTTTGCAAAATCCTTTAGCTTCGCCGTTTACACTGGGAGTAGCTTCAGGAGCAGGCTTTGGAGCCGTAATTGGTATTGTTTTCTCAAACGGGCTTTCCAGGGAAATAGTTGCTGCCAGTGCCTTTGGTTTTGCCTTGCTCACA
Organism: Desulfovulcanus ferrireducens; assembly: GCF_018704065.1. Lineage (NCBI taxonomy): Bacteria > Pseudomonadati > Thermodesulfobacteriota > Desulfovibrionia > Desulfovibrionales > Desulfonauticaceae > Desulfovulcanus > Desulfovulcanus ferrireducens. The sequence continues at coordinate 44,882 of NZ_JAGUQP010000009.1, forward strand.
TCTTTACTTATTTATGGGGTGGCTCGCTTGAAAAGCACCTCATCCGAGACCTTAATCCTGGCCGGCGTGGCCATCATGTTCCTTTTTTCTTCGCTTACTTCCTTTGTCCAATATACAGCAACTATTGAAGAAGTGCATGAAATGGTCTTCTGGTTTTTTGGCAGTCTCTCCAAAGTGGGATGGCCTGAAATCAGTATCGCCTGCCTGATGATCATTCCTCCCATTCCACTGGTGATGGCAAGGGCATGGGACTTGAATCTTTTGATGACCGGGGATGAATCAGCCAGTGCCCTTGGGGTCAATGTGTCCACCATACGGACAGGAGGCATTTTTCTGACAGCGCTCATGACCGCGGGCGTCATTTGTTTCACTGGTGTTATAGGTTTTATTGGGCTGGTGGCACCTCATATCGCGCGCATGCTAATTGGAAGTGACCATCGCTTCTTGATCCCAGCTTCTGGATTTGTGGGCGCAATACTGGTGGTGGGTGCTGACACGTTGAGCAGAACCATCTGGCCGCCACAAGTTATCCCAATTGGTATCATGACTTCTTTCCTGGGAGTCCCATTCTTTTTTTACCTTTTGATGAAAAAGGCTAGGAAATACTGCTAATGTTGCGGGTAAAAAATCTAAAATTTTCATATAAGCATCAGGAAATCCTTAAAGATATTTCCCTGGAAGCGCGTCCCGGAGAAATTCTAGCTATTATCGGGCCAAATGGTGCGGGCAAAACCACCTTGTTAAGGTGTATTCTCAATATTTTAAGGCCTGCCAGAGGGGTCATAACAGTTGATAAACAGGATCTTCTCCATATGTCCTCCAGGGAAAGGGCCAAACTACTGGCCTATGTTCCCCAGGCATACCCTCCTAAATTTCCCATGACAGTATTTGATACGGTTCTTATGGGGCGCAGACCTTACTTAGGTTGGCGTCCTGCCAGGGAAGATCTCAAAAAGGTAACCAGTATTCTTGAAATAATGGGACTGGACTCCTTTTCTGCGAAAGATTTTGATTGCCTAAGTGGAGGGCAAAAACAAAAGGTCATGCTGGCCAGGGCCCTTGTCCAGGAAGCCCGCTATCTGCTCCTGGATGAACCTACAAGCAGCCTGGATCTCAAGTATCAGCTCGAAGTGATGCAACTTCTTTGTCAAATCGTCAATGAAAAAAACATGGCTATAGTAGTGGCCATCCATGATCTAAACCTCGCCCTTCGGTTCTCCGACCGGGTGGTCATGATGCAAAACGGGACTGTATTTTGTTCCGGTCCGCCCGATAAAGTTATGAATCAGGACAATATTCGCACTGTTTATGGAGTAAATGTGGAAAGCTTCAGTAACCAGGGGTATAACTATTTATATCCTGTTAGTTCAATAACAAGAAATGATTATAGATAAATTTTTGTAGACATAACGTAATATTATAGCCGGTACTAACTATTGAGTAAATATTATGTAAATTAGGCAAGGTTAGATATCATACAAATAGACTATTAAATTAAGATTATGGAGGGACAAGATGAAAATTTTTAAGGTGTTGCTATCGTGTTGCTTGGTAGTTTGTCTTGGAAATCCATTGTTTGCTGCTCAGCAGGAAGATGTGAAAGCAGACGAAACTGTGGATATGGAAGAGATGGTAGTCACTGCGACCAGGACAGAAAGAGAAATAGACAATGTTCCTGCAAGCGTGAGTGTGATTACCAGGGAAGAGATGAAAAAGTATCACATCCAGACCATTGATGAAGCCTTAAAATATGAAGCCGGGATATATTTCAAGAGAAAAAAAGGGTTGAGTGATAGTCTTCCCAGTATCGAAATGCGTGGTTTGCCCGGACAAGAGCGGACGCTGGTTTTACTGAATGGTCTGCCAATCAATGGTGGGTACGATGGAGGTGTGAAATGGAACAATATCAGTGTGGAAAATATAGAACGCATTGAAATTATTCGCGGTCCAGCCTCAGCCCTTTATGGTGGAAATGCCATGGGCGGTGTGATCAATATCATCACTACTACACCTCAAAAACTAGAAGCGGAGATTTTTGGCGGCATAGGAAGTGATGAGACTTATCGTTATGGTGGTTATGTAGGTGATAAGTTTGATAAGTTTGGGATAAGGTTTGGATATGAAGCAGAGGAGACCGGTGGATATCCAACCTCTCTCGTTACCAGGTCAATCTACTCCGGTACCGGTACGCTTACCGGCGGCTATCCTACTACGAGTACTTCCGGCACCCCCAAATGGGTGGTTGGAGACAAGGGCGATAACTGGGCCAAGAGGCAGAATATTAACCTGATGGCCTCTTATGATTTGACTGAAACAGGAACTATCTCGCTTGATTTTCAATATGGACAACACAAATATGGTTATGATGAACCAAATACGTACTTGACCGATGCCAGTGGTGAACCAAGTTTTAGCGGAACAGTTGATGTAGGGGACGGTCAATATGCATCAGTCAAGCCATATAATTATATTTACTACACTGGCATCGGCAATGAGGATTTCTACCTGGCTTCCTTAACATACAAAGAAACATTTGGCTCTGTGGGTTTTACCGGAAAAATTGGCTATCAGTTTAATAACAAGTGGTACACTACAACAACGGATACTACTGGTACTTTTGACAATGCCACAGGGAAATTAAGTGATGCCGATACAGAGACCTGGCTTGCTGATCTTCAGGCAAATATGCCTTTGGGAGACAAGCATTTCCTTACTTGTGGTCTTTACTTTAAAACAGATAGTTTTGAACAGGATAGTTACAATCTTTCATATTATCGTGATGAAGACAGTAAGCTGGACAAAATAGATATTACAAGAGGAAAGGATCTGTTTTATGCGCTATATGTTCAAGATGAGTGGAGAGTCCTGGAACAATTGACTCTTTATGGTGGCCTTCGGTTTGATTTCTGGAAGGCATATGATGGCAAATCCGGTTCTGTAGGGAGCGTTGAGGAATATGATGAACCTCAGGACTATGCCATAAGCCCAAAAATCGGGGCTGTCTGGAATCCTCTTGAAGATACCTACCTTCGCGGCTCTGTGGCCAAAGGGTTCCGCGCGCCAAACATCTATGAACTTTACCGGACATGGCAATCAGGTTGGTATACCTATCACTCTAATCCAGACCTCGATCCGGAAATCATTTGGACATACGAAGTGGGTGCTGACCAATATCTTTTTAACCGAAAGCTAAAGATTGGAGCAACTTTTTTTCATTCCAGGTTGAAAGATGCAATCGAGCGATACAAAGTTGGCACAGATAAATATCTGGATAATGTGGCAAAAGTAGAAATTAACGGCTGGGAACTTGAAGGACAATTGCTACCGTTTGATTGGTTGAAGATCTGGGCCAACTACACAAATAACGACAGCGAAGTAAAAGAAAATGAACGTAACCCGGACGCTGAAGGCAAACATCTTCCCTATATGCCCCTTGAAACCATCAACTTAGGCAGTGAATTAACATACAAATGGTTCAAGCTAAGTCTGGCTGGTGATTATCTGGGCAGGATTTACACCACAGAAGATAATAACGATGTGCCTGATGTATACGGTGGCTATTCCAAGCGGTGGCTCTGGAACACAAAACTCACCTTTACCCCTGAAGAAAATGTGGAATTCTCACTTTCTGTGGATAATATTTTTGATGAAGATTATTTTGAATATTATAAGGGCCGCGGTCGAAGTTATTTCTTCGAGATAAGACTGAAATACTAACCAGGCAACTAGATACTGCTGAACCCGCCATGGCGGGTTCAGCAGTAATGCATGGGAGAATCTATGAACATTGCCGCTATTGTTTGGAATAGCTACGTTCCTACGCTTGTTCAGGCCAGCAAGAGCTTAGATTGGCTTGACCTAAAAATTTTTTCTTCCAGCACCCTGGAAAAAGACCCATCAAAACCAGAAGATGCGCTGAGTAAACTCAAAAAAGCAGATGTAATCCTGCTGTATCGTTCTTCAGAATCATTTTGGGAAACCATTGAAAGAGAGCTCAAGGATATCGGCCAAAGTATCCCGGTTGTTTGCCTGAGTCATGACCCTTCTTATTGGGCCCTTTCCACTGTGGCCCCTGCTATAGTTCAGACTTGTTACGATTACCTCACCCTGGGAGGCGAAGAAAATTGTGCCAACATGTTTTGTTATATAGCCAGGGAAGTGAACGGGCATGATATTCCAGTAGAGCAGCCTAAAGAAGTCCCGTGGGAGGGACTGTATCATCCTCAGGCACCTGTTTCTTACTTTTCTTCGGTTGATGAATATTTGCAGTGGTATGAAGGACATGCCGCCAAGAAAAATATAAAAGACGCGCCTAGTGTAGGAGTACTTTTTGCCCGTCACTATTGGGTTAATAACAACCTGGCGGTTGAGGATTTTCTTATTACAGAGTTGGAGGACCTTGGCCTTAGAGTTATCCCGGCCTTTTCCTACAGCGTGAAAGATCCCGGCCTGGGCGCAAAAGGAAGCGCTCAAGTTGTCCACGATGTCTTTTTTACCCCTGAAGGTAATTCCCGCATCCAGGCCATGGTAAAACTCCAGGCTTTTTTCCTGGGAAAACAGAGAGGTGACAAATCTTCTGATATTGGAAGCGCCGAGGATGGCGTTGGCCTGCTTACAAAACTCAATGTTCCTGTGTTTCAACCTGTTGTATCCAGCTACAAGTCGCCCGATGAATGGGAAAATGACGAGCAAGGTCTTGGGGCCGACATTAGCTGGTGCGTGGCAATGCCAGAATTTGAAGGCGTGATAGAGCCCCTTATTATTGGTGGGGCAGGGAAGTCTGAAGACAGTGAGACCGGAGTTGAACTTGAAGAACGCGTACCTATTGAGGAACGTTGCCGTCGGTTGGCCCAAAGAGTCAAAAAATGGGTGGCTCTCAGGCAAAAACCGGTTTCTGAGCGAAAGGTAGCCTTTATTCTTCACAATAATCCCTGCGCTTCAGCAGAAGGCACAGTAGGAGGAGCGGCAAAGCTTGATTCGCTGGAAAGTGTCGCCCGTATCCTGCAGACCATGCGCAAGCGAGGCTACGCGGTGGATGCCCCAAAAGATGGCAAGGAGCTCATCAAGACCATCATGGACCGCAAAGCCATTTCTGAATTTCGCTGGACCACTGTCAATGAAATCGTCAAGAAAGGCGGAGCCCTGGACCTGGTACCTCTAAACCAATACTTAAAATGGTGGAGAGATTTACCTGAAAAGGTCCGTAAGCGAATAAGTAGTACATGGGGCGAGCCCCCCGGAGAAGAAATAAACGGCGTGCCACCGGCAATGGTTCATGAGGGCAAAATTGTGGTCACAGGAGTCCCTTATGGCAATGCGGTCGTTTGTGTGCAACCCAAACGAGGATGCGCCGGCCCTCGCTGTGATGGCCAGGTATGCAAAATTTTGCACGACCCTGATGTTCCCCCACCACATCAATATCTGGCCACCTATCGTTACCTGGAAGAGTGCTTTGGAGCAGATGTAATTGTGCATGTAGGAACGCATGGAAATGTGGAGTTCCTTCCAGGGAAAGGAGCCGGTCTTTCCGAAGCCTGTTTCCCGGATATTTGCATTCATGAGATGCCCCATCTCTATATCTATAATTCCGACAATTCTCCAGAAGGGATCATCGCAAAAAGGAGAAGCTACGCCACCCTCGTGGATCATATGCAGACCGTGATGAGCCAGGCTGGATTATATGAAGAGCTGGAAGAGCTTGGACGATTTTTGAGCGAATACGAACAGGCCAAGATTACCGATAAAACCCGCGCTCATGCGCTGGAACACATGATCATTGACCTGATCAAACAGACCAACCTGGATCAGGAAATTAATCTCGATAAAGACACTCCTTTTGATGAAGTTGTAAGAAAAGCTCATGAAGTATTAAGCCGTATCAGAAATACCCAGATCCAGGACGGTATGCACATTTTCGGAGAAATCCCCCAAGGTGAGAGGCGAACCAACTTTATTTATTCAATCTTGCGTTTTGATGCAGATGAGGAAAGGTCGGTTCGAAAAATTCTTTGCCGACTTATGGGGCTTGAACTTCAGAGTCTTTTAAATGAACCCGGTGAAGTGAGTCCCAGGTGGCAAAAGAGTCATGGTGAACTTCTGGAAGAGATTGATTCCTATGGCAGGCTTATTGTGGAGCAGGCTCTCAAGTCATCTGGTAATGGGAGCTTTGGAAAGGAGGTGCGCAAACTTTTGGGAGAGCGCCTCGTAGATGAGCACGAGCTCAAGCATTTGGCAGGGATTCAGGCCAGGATTCTTGAACTGGACAAGAGAATTGAGGCCTCCAGGGAAATAGACTCTTTACTCAATGGTTTTGACGGGAGATATATACCTGCTGGTCCTTCAGGAGTGATTACCAGGGGAAGAGATGATATTCTGCCCACCGGAAGAAATTTTTATTCCCTTGACCCCAGGCGGGTGCCTACAAAGGCAGCATACCGTGTGGGTGAGCAGGTGGCTGCTGCAGTTATAGATAAACATATGAGTGAAGAAGGTCGGTTTCCCGAGAATGTAGCTGTTTACTGGATGTGTACGGACATCATGTGGTCTGACGGAGAGGGCATGGGGCAGATATTTTCTCTTCTTGGAGTACGTCCTGTCTGGCTCTCCGACGGCAGGGTCAAGGGGTTCGAAATCATTTCTCTGGAAGAGTTGGGCAGGCCCAGGATTGATGTGACCATCCGGGTTTCCGGCATCACCAGGGATAATTTTCCGGAATGTATCGATTTATTGGACGAGGCCATCTATGCGGTCGCTTCTCTGGATGAGCCCCTGAATATGAATTATGTACGCAAGCACTCTCTGGAAAAATTAGAGTCAGAAGGGAATGATAAGCCTGATGAAGATGGCTGGCGAAAGGCTACCTTGCGAATTTTCTCCTCGAAACCGGGAACATATCGGCCAGGAGTCAATCTCGCAGTCTATGCGTCTGCCTGGAAGGATGAAAAGGACTTGTCAGATATCTTTGTCAATTGGAACGGCTATGCCTATGGAAAAGGAATTTTTGGGCAGGCATCCCATGATCAATTTAAGAGTAGTCTCAAAAGTGTTGATGTGACCTTTAATAAGGTCGTTTCTGACGAACATGATATTTTCGGTTGTTGTTGTTACTTTGGGACACACGGAGGCATCACAGCTGCGGCCAGGCACATCAGTGGGAAAGAGGTCAAAGTTTATTATGGTGATACGCGAGAACCTGAACGGGTGGAAGTGCGTGATCTTGCCGATGAAATACGTCGTGTGGTCAGGACAAAATTGCTCAATCCCAAATGGATCGAAGGAATGAAACGTCACGGCTATAAAGGTGCCGGAGACATTTCCAAACGAGTTGGCCGGGTTTATGGTTGGGAGTCCACGACCCAGGAGGTGGATGATTGGATCTTTGACGACATAGCCCGAACATTTGTTCTGGATGAAGAAAACCGGGAATTTTTTAAAGAAAACAATCCTTGGGCCCTGGAAGAAATCGGTCGCAGGCTTTTAGAGGCTGAAAGTCGGGGACTATGGAAGGCTGATCCGGAAGTATCGCGAGGGCTGCGTGAGGCGTACCTGGAAATGGAAGGGTGGTTAGAAGAATCCATGGGTGAGGTTGAAGGCGATTTCCAGGGCGGAGCAGTGGATATTTTTTCTCCTGAAGATGTGGAGAAAGGAATGGGATGATCAAAGTAGTTAGAGTAATAGGAGAAATATAGGAAGTTATTATGAAGGCAAATCGAGCATTTCCGTTTTCGGCCATTGTAGGCCAGGAAAAGATGAAAAAAGCGCTTCTTTTAAATGTGATTAATCCCAAACTGGGCGGAGTGCTTATCCGAGGCGAAAAAGGAACTGCTAAATCCACAGCAGTGCGAGCTCTGGCAAGTTTGTTGCCTGAAATCGAGGTTGTAGCAGACTGTCCTTTTGGGTGCTGTCCGGGTCAAGCTTCGCAAGTTTGTCCTGTATGTGCGGAAAAGTTGACCCAGGGAAAACAGCTTTCTGTAACGCGCAGAAAGATTCGCGTAGTGGATCTTCCGGTTGGTTCCACAGAAGATAGGGTCCTGGGTACTCTCGATCTGGAAAAGGCAATTAAAGAGGGAGAAAAGCACTTTGAACCCGGCATCCTCGCCCAGGCCCATAGAGGGATTCTTTATGTAGACGAAGTCAATCTCCTGGATGACCATATCGTGGATGTGCTGCTGGATGCTGCGGCTATGGGGGTAAATACAGTAGAGAGGGAAGGAATTTCCTTTTCCCATCCTGCCGAGTTTGTTCTCATCGGTACCATGAACCCGGAAGAGGGGGAGCTCAGGCCCCAGCTTCTGGACCGGTTTGGACTTTGTGTCCAGGTTGAAGGCATCACGGATGTGGACCAGAGAGTGGAAGTAGTTAAACTGCGGGCAGAGTATGAAGAAAACCCTGAAGCTTTTCAGGAAAAATGGCGTAAAGAAGAAGAAAAGTTGAGTCAGCGCATTGTACAGGCCAAAAAGATTTTGCCTGGGGTCAGTTTGTCTGATGACATGCTCCGCTTGATTGCTGAAACTTCCATAGAAATGAATGTGGACGGTCACCGGGCCGACATTGTCATGATGAAAACAGCCAAGACACTGGCTGCTCTTGGTGGTCGTAAGGAGGTAATCCGCGAAGACATCAGGGAGGCCGCAGAAATGGCTTTGCCCCACCGCATGCGCAAGAAGCCTTTTCAAAAGATTGGTCTTGAAGCTGAAAAGATACAGCAAATTTTTGGTGGATAATTCAATTTTTGTGGCCTTTTCCCAGGTTTTTTATTCAATGCTAACAAAGAGTTGGACACATCCGAAGATGCAAGTCAAGACCAGTTACGCAGCAAATACGAGTTTCTCAGGAGTAAGGGTTGGCTGGGAAACGCGGCCTGTTTATCCCTTCCCGGCTATTGTTGGACAGGAGCAGATGAAAGAAGCGCTCTTGTTGAATGCGGTGTGTCCGTCCATTGGAGGGGTCCTAATCCGGGGTGAAAAGGGTACAGCCAAATCCACGGCAGTGCGCGCACTGGCAAATTTGTTGCCTGAAATCGAGGTAGTAGCAGACTGTCCTTTTGGGTGTGACCCGAATGGAGAGCTTTGTTTTTTGTGTCGGACAAAGCTCCAACAAGGCCAAGCACTGCCTGTTAAGCGCAGAAAGATTAAACTAGTGGATCTCCCTCTTGGCGCAACTGAAGAGCGAATAACGGGAACCATTAATCTGGAAGAAGCTGTTAAGTCAGGGAAGAAGGCTTTTGAACCAGGGCTCTTGGCCGCTGCCCATCGAGGTATTCTCTATATCGATGAAGTCAATCTGCTTCATGATCATATTGTGGATATTATTCTGGACGCGTCGGCCATGGGCATGAATATTGTTGAACGCGAAGGGATATCTCTGGTTCATCCGTCGGAGTTTATTCTCATCGGCACTATGAATCCGGAGGAAGGAGAACTCAGACCACAGCTTTTGGACCGTTTTGGGCTTAGCGTGGAAGTTTGCGCTCCTTCCGAGCCTGAACCGCGTATGCGTGTGCTTCAGCTGAGAGAACAGTTCGATCAGGATCCCGAGTTGTTTGTTAAAAAATTTTTTTCTGAACAGGAAGATTTGACTAGGCGCATTCTAAAAGCTCGCCGGCTTTTGCCTCGGGTGAGGATGTCCCAAAAGCTGCTTCAGCTTTGTTCCAGCCTCTGTTTGGAGGCCTTTGTTGCGGGCCATAGAGCAGATATTACACTTAGAAAAACTGCACGGGCGCTTGCAGCGCTTCAGGAACGCGATAATGTATTGGAAGATGATGTGTTAAAAGCTGCCGAATTGACTCTTTTACATCGCAGAAGAGTTAATTCTCCCTCGCCTCCTCCATCTCGGCATGAACATGACCATGAGCGCAAGCACGAGCAAGAATCATCCGAAGACAGAACGGAACACCATGAACACAAGCAAAGGAGTGCCGAAAATCAAAAGATGCCAGACACTCCCGAGGAGGCCACTCCTGAACAAAATGATTCCCATGAGGACCAATCTCCTGCCGGCCCAGGAGTGGAAACAATATTTCCTGTAGGCGCACCATTTAGGGCAAAACCATTTTTAATGAAGCGTGACCGGTCGTTCAGAAAAGGGTCAGGACGGAGGTCCCGCACTCGTACGACCCATAAAATGGGCCGTTATGTGAAAAGTAATCTAAATCAAAATCCTCAGGACCTGGCCCTGGATGCGACATTGCGCGCGGCAGCACCTTATCAGGCTAAGCGAAGTAGAGAAGGGGTAAGCGTTGTTATTGAAAAATGCGATCTTCGCCAGAAAGTGCGGGAAAAACGTATTGGCAATTTGATCGTCTTTGTGGTGGATGCCAGTGGCTCCATGGGTGCCGGGAAAAGGATGGTCGAAACCAAGGGCGCTGTCCTTTCCCTTCTTCTCGATGCGTATCAAAAGCGGGACAAGGTTTCTTTTGTGGCCTTCCGAGGCAAGGAGGCAGAAGTACTCCTACCGCCAACGAATAGCATTGAACTCGCGTACAAACTCCTTGAAGAACTACCCACTGGAGGTAAAACCCCTCTATCCCAAGGCATTGCTGTGGGTTACCATGTCCTGGATGTCCAGCTTAGAAAAGATCCCAACACCTATCCTCTTATGGTGCTCGTTTCTGATGGCAAGGCCAATGTGAGTCTATCTGGCAGAAAGCCGCTGGAAGAAGTAATGGAGCTTGCTACGATCATCCGAAACGATAACCGTATTCGTAGTGTAGTGATTGATGTGGAAAAATCCGGTCTCATCACTTTTGGTCTGGCAAAAGAAATTGCTTTAAAACTTGGAGCTCAATATTTTAAAATTGAAGATCTAAAAGCAGCGACCTTAGTAGACGTGCTCAAGGAAGATGTCCTTGGTATCTAAATTTGTCGTTCAAATCATTTCAAAAAAGTATCCCCTATCAAAAATGGAGCATTAAAAGTGCTAAAAGGTCTTGTTTTCTTTATCACTTTTCTTTTTTTCTTTCCTTTTACAGGCCAAGGCAAAGAGACACCGCAAAAATTGATTAACTCCATGGAAGGAGCTGTCAAAGAGGCGCAAAAGGTCCAGGGTGAAGTTGATGCATGGGCTGTGGAACGGGAGAAACTCCTTTCTGAAATTTTAGAACTTAAAAATCTAAAGCGATGGTACACCCACCAGCAAAAAAAGTATGAGGGCTATATTCAAAAGCAAAGAAAGGTTATTGCTGAGCTTAAAAGGCAGAGAGAGGAAGCCAAAAAGATAAACATTTTTTTGGAACCATATCTGGACGATACCGTCAAACGGCTGGAGGAATTCATTGCATCAGACTTAAGCTTTTTGCCCGAGGAACGACAAAAAAGACTCGCCTTTCTAAAGAATTCCCTTGACGACTATCATCTTGAATTAAGCGAGAAATTGCGTCGGGTACTGGAAGCTTTGCAGGTTGAGGCTGAATATGGCCGGGGAATAGAAAAAAACGAGGCAGTTTTATCGCAGGGCAGCGAGTCAACCCAGGTTTACCTTTTGCGTGTTGGTCGCGTTGCCCTTTTTTATCAGACCTTGGATGGAAAAAAATGTGGATATTTGGATATGTTTTCCAATACCTGGAGGGAACTCCCTGCCACCTTTAATTCAGAAATCAGCAAAGCCCTGGACATGATTGAACGCAGGCGGGCCTATGAGCTGGTCGAGCTCCCACTAAGGAGAGTTCAGCCATGAACCACACCATTTTCCTTGTTTCACTTATAGTATGCTTTTGGACGTTGCCGTGCTTTGGAAAAAATCAGACATGGACAGAGGTGTCGGCCCGAGTTCAAAAAGAAGTCAATCAGATTAAACTTGAAACAGCAGAAACCAAAGAGATAATCAAGAAAGAACGGGCCGCACTTTTGCAGCAGCTTGCCCGATTAAAAAAAGCAGTACTCAGAGAAGAAAAAAAATTTAATCGACTCAAAGGTCAGTTTGAAACCTTGCTTAAACAGGAAGAAAAAGAGCGTGCGCAACTGGAAAAAGAGGTACAGGAGACAAAGAGCCTGGAAGGAATCGTGCGCGCGGTAGCCAGGGATGCAAACAAGCTTTTTCAAAACAGCCTTATATCTCCTGAATACCCACAATATCTCCAAAGAATAGAGCGTTTGTCGGAGGCAAAACAGTTTCCTTCATTTGAGGATGTCCAGGCCATTGTTGAATCGTTATTTGCGTACATGAAGGCATCGGGCCGGATTCGTCAATCAAGAGAAGAGTTTATTGGCCCGAAAGGTATAAGAATAAGAGGTGAAACCCTGCGCGTGGGAGACATTGTGGCTTTCTACCGTCAGAATAAAGATGGCGAAAGCGGCGGAAGTGTTGGTTTTTTGCGCTATGATCCAAAACAGAGGCTTTTGGCAGCTTACTCCGGCGATACTTCATGGTCAGTGGCCAGAGCGATACGCAAATATTTGGAAGGCAACAGCAATGTTCTGCCCCTTGACTTGTCAGGAGGCGCGATTCTTGAGCGTTTGAGTCATTCCAAGGGAATAAAGGAATGGCTTCTTTCCGGTGGATTTTTGGTCTGGCCCATTCTCCTTGTTGGGTTAACCGCCTTCGTCCTTGTATTGGAGCGGTTATTTTTTCTGGCCAGGATCAAGGCTGATACAGATGAGATTATGCAGAATTTTAACTCCTTGTTCAGTCAGGGGTTATTAGACAAATGCAAAGAGTTGAGCGCAACCAATGACCGTGTGCCGGTTTGCAAGGTACTGGCAGCCGGTCTTGCGCATCTTGGGGCGGGTAAGGATGTTTTGGAGAACGCCTTGCATGAAGCAATTATCAAGGAGATTCCCAGGTTGGAGCGCTTTCTGCCCACCTTGAGTGTTCTGGGGGCCATTGCGCCGCTTATGGGCTTACTCGGAACAGTAACCGGGATTATCGATACCTTCCAGGTCATAACTTTCTTCGGCACAAGCGATCCCCGCATGATGTCGGGGGGCATTTCAGAGGCTCTGGTCACTACCCAGTTAGGGCTGGCCGTGGCTATCCCGATTATGCTCATGCATCATTTTCTGGAGCAAAAAGTGGATAGACTAGTCGCAGACATGGAGGAAAAAAGCATGACGCTTACGATAAGTATAATGAAGGGTGAAGGCCACGGTTTGGCTCCGGAAGTTAAGTAAACTCGTTATGTTTGTTTCATCTGGTTGGTTTGAGCAGGTTGTCAGCTATTTTGATGCTGGCGGGTGCGTGACAGTTCTTTTGATGGGGCTCTCTATTTGGATGTGGACCCTTATCATAGTTAAGTTAAAGGAAATATACACTTACCGTCGCACGGAAATTCCACTGAATGAATGTTTTGTCCGTTTGAAACAAGGTAGGGATATTCCGGGATGGCAAGGCCAGCTTATCAAAAATTTTGTAAGCAGACGTAGTTTTGAACCGGAAATTGACCAAAAGTTACTTCATACCCTGGCTTGTAAATATTATTTGGCCATTGAACGACACATCAAGACCATCCTGGTCCTGGCGGGGACAGCTCCTCTGCTTGGTCTTATGGGAACGGTAACAGGCATGATTGCCTCATTTGAAGTAATTTCACTATTTGGGACAGGCAATGCCAAAGCACTCTCTTCCGGGATATCAGAAGCTCTGATTACAACACAAATCGGTCTGATCGTGGCCATCCCCGGTCTGTTCATGGGTAATTTTCTTCTTCGTCGAGCAGAGCAGCTCAAGGCCCGGATCAAGCGCTTTTGCAATAGTCTTATGGTTGAGATGATGAGTAGCTGAGAAGGATATCGGGGACATATATGAATAACTTCCGATACAAAAACAGCAGATGCTCCAGGACTGTTGAGATCAATATGGCCCCGCTTATCGACATGGTTTTTATTCTACTCATTTTTTTCCTGGTTACTACAAGTTTTGTCAAAGAGGCCGGGGTGGATGTGCAAAGACCCACAGCCAGGTCAGCCATAACAAAGGAAAAAGTTAATATGGTTATAGGCGTGACCAAGGATGGACTGATTTTCATCTCAGGAAAAACAGTGGATATTCGGTCGGTGCGGGGACACGTGGAAAGGTTTCTGGCAGAAAATCCAGAGGCTTCGGTAGTTGTGGTTGCGGATAAGGCCAGCCAGACCGGTACGGTGATTCGGGTTTTGGATGCGTGCCGTCTGGCCGGAGCCAAAAATATCAGTATTGCTGCCCAAAAGCCCAATGGATGAACCTATGTCTCGTAAAGCATGGTTCTTGAGTTTTGCTATAGCTTTTGTCTTCAATCTAGTTGTTTTTTTATCCATCCCATATTTGTCTTCCAAGGGCTCAGTAACAACAAACAGAGAGTTTTCCGAACCGATTATTTTGAGCACGTACAGGCCGGGGCAGCCAGAGTCCCATCACCAAAAACGTGATGTACCTAAACCAAACCTGCCTAAAAAGGTGCCGGAGACTGCTTTCTCTCAAAGAAAAGAAGTGGGGCAGATCAAACCAGATTTAGGCTGTCTTTTGCCAGAAAAGCAATTTTCGCTTCAAGCCAAACTAAAAACAGATATTGAGATTTCGTCGTCCGGCGTAACCAATCCGTCACCAGGGTTGCCATCCAGCCCCGGCGAATTTGAGCTTGGCGAGGTAGATCAAGCCCCGAAGCTCATCAATAAGGTGAAGCCCATCTATCCTTTTATTGCCCGGCGTAGAAATATCACCGGAAAGGTGGTGGTCAGGTTTCTAGTCGATGAACACGGTTATGTGAGAAAAATAACCATTGAGGAAGCCAGGCCCAAAGGGGTGTTTGAGCAGAGTGTCCTCATGGCCCTTAAAAAATGGCGCTTTGCGCCTGGCAGATACCAGGGGAAGCCTGTACCTACGTGGATACGATTGCCTATACAATTTAACCTTGCTCAGTGAGGTTGAGAAGTTGGTGAGATTAGCTGGAGTTTCGGAGTGAGAAAGATTGAAAACATGCGCTTAGTGTTTGTTTTACTTCTTTTAACCGAACTTTTGTTCTTCTTTAATTTGTCAGCCTGGGCAGGGCGGCCTCGCTCTGAAATCCCCTGGGCAGTGCAGAAGACCCTGTACTTATCACAAAAGGCCATAGAGCAGAAAGATTATGCTCAGGCCAGGAAATTTCTTTTGGATTATGTTCAAAAATATCCGGAAAAGCCCCATGCAATGATTTACTATCTCCTGGGCAACACGTGGTATTTGAGCCATGACCTTCAAAACGCCTATGATGCCTATAAAACAGGTATTGCCCTTGACCCCGATTGTTTTGCTCTGTGTCAAAATTTTGCTCAGGCAGCATATGAATTGGGAAAATACAGGGAAGCCGGTAAATTTTTTGAACAGGCTTTTAGCCTGGCAGACAAACCGGACGGGGAATTACTCTATAACGCGGCTTTATCCTGGTATCAGGCCAAAGCCTACCATAAGGCGGTTCAGTCGCTGGAACGTCTGTTTACCAGGAGTGCTGATAAGGTCCAAAAAGATTGGGTAGAGTTGTATGTATATGTGTTACTTGAACTTAAAAAATTCAAGAAAGCCGAGAACGCTATCTTAAGGCGCCTTGCCCATAACCCTACAACAAGTGAGTTCTGGAAACTTCTGGCTTATACTGCACTTCAGAAACAAGACTATCCACAGGCAGTTAGCGCCCTTGAGGTTGCTTACAAGCTTGAGCCTCCAACATCAAAAGAATGGCTGGAACTGGCCAATATCTATTCATATCTAAATCTTCCATTAAACGCTGCCAAGGCTTTAGAAAAGGCGTACGGGAGCTCTCCCGATCCCAAGAAATGCGACGAACTGGCTAAAGAATTTGCCCTGGCCCGGCGTTTGGATAAAGCCATTCATTACCTGGACCTTGCCCTGCAAAAAGAACCCACGAGCCAACGCTATCTGGAAAAAGGCAAAATCTATTACAGATTCGGTAAATGTGCCGAGGCGGCCAGAGAGTTTCAGAAGGCTTTAAGTATAGAACCAGAAAACGGACTTGCACATTTCATGTTGGGAGTATGCGCCATGGAGTTGGAAAATTTCTCCATGGCGAAGAATGCTTTTTTAGAGGCATCCAAAGATAGACGTTACAAAGAGCAGGCCAGGAGTTTTCTTGCGGCATTAAAGGATTAAGAAACGTGTAGTAAAACACAATTTTCACTTGCTCAAAACATGCTTGCTAGGGATAACACAGATAAATTCCCCGGAGAAAACCTGCTCTGCATCCTTTTCTACATCTACAAAAACGGTTATTTTTTTTCCTTCGGTTTTCTCCACTTTGGCCTTGGCCAGTAATACATCGCCTGTTTGCACTGGTTTCAAGAACTTTACTTTTGCCCCGGCCAGGACAACATTGGGATGATTGACTGCAAGCATTGCGGCGTAATCAGCCAGTCCAAAAACAGTTCCGCCATGGGTAAGACCATATTCATCGGCAGCCATTTCTTTGGTCACAGTTAACTCAACCCTGGCTGAACCGTCTGCAAGCTCTATGGGGCGACCCCATAATATTGGGTTGATTTTTAAATGGGTCTTTTGTTCCACGTTTTTATACCTCCAGCATTTCTCTGTGCTGTTTCCGATGCAGCAAGACTTTTTTAGTTACATCTTCCCTATGGTCTTTAGTTTTTTTTGACCTGGGCATTTCCGTGAGATCTTTGTTTATCAAGAGACAAGCATCATTGTTGTCTATTTAACGCTAAATGATTTTTTGCTGCTACGTCAATAACGTAGAGGCTTTAGTCCTTTACGGAAATCTTGGCCTGCAGCCCATTTTTTTACTGGCATTGCCAGATCATAGGCCAGGGCATTTAAGATGACGTACAGGGGTGACTCAGGCATCCATGTTTTTCGCTTAAAGAGGACGAAATCTACATCTGGCCTGTTGTCTATCCGGCCTGAGTGTTCCATGGTCCAGACCAACTTATTGGAGTAGATGGAGTAAATGTTGACCTGGATGGCCAGGCTGGAGCTACCTTGCGAACCTCCATCAAGGAAATGTTTCAACTGGCCCAGAACATAAAGATCAGCACCCTTTTCCATGGCATAAGCCCTTGCCTTTTCTTTGCCGGGGTACCCGAATTTGTTCTCATAGACCATGGCCGGAAATACTCCCTGTCCAACCCACGCCTGCCAGAAAAGGTAGCCAATGGTATCTCCGATAACCTTTGGTTTTTCCACTTGCTCACGCACATAAAAAGGGAAGAAAACTGCTTTTAATGCGGTTTTAGCAGGAAAGGGAGGCATGACATAGATGGGGGCGGCAGATCTTTCCACCACCGGACTTTGATAGAAGGTCAAGGTATCCAGTGAAGGCTCAAAATCTTGTTCTATTTTTGACTCAATGGTTGAGCAGGCTGCCAGACAGAGGATAACAATGGATAATAAAAATTTATACATGGCTGTTCAGTTAAATTTGAAATTTTAAGTTTGGTCACGATATTTCAAGCATAAATCATGCCAGAAGAAAGTTCGTTGCACGTTGGGCGAAATACAACTAATACTCACATCTTACAGTAATTTATGTTTCCAATTCCAGAGTCCGGCTCGTTTTTTGAGTTTGATTTTAGGTGGGATAGGTTCGTGGATATAAATAAACAGAGAGTATCCAGCCTGAGATAATATGTTTTTGTATTCAGAAAGGTTTATCTCCCAGTTGGGGAAGAGATAGTAGTTTTTATCATAGGTGATGGCCCAGGCCGTTTCCTGTTTAGGGCTTGTAAATGGCTCTCTGGTTTTGAGATCATCTGAAAATGTGCGCGAAATACACAGGGGCCAAAGTCCTTTGAGAACTATGCCCAGTGGCAGAGGGCTATGCTCCGGAAGAGCCAAAAAACTGTCTCTCTCAAGTTCAGGGCTGACAATCGCGCCGGCAAAGCCCACTTGTTTTAGGGTGAGTATAGTCAGGCTATTACTGGTGTTACAAAAAGGTCCTGCCCATAAGTTGAGTTTCTTGTTCTTCGGGAACAAGCCCATTTGCCAGATGGCATTTAAAATAAAATTTCTGGCTCTTTTTTTTACCAGATGCTCAATGAGTTTCTGCCAGGCCTTTTCTTCACCGGGCCAGATAACCGGAGGCAGGACAAACCACTTGTTTGTTATGGCCTTGAATTGCACGCCTTTTTTAAAATCCAGGCTTAGCCAGTAGCCAAGAGGGGCTTTACTTGTGGTCCTAACTGGTTGGCGAAAGATATTCAGGTCCAGAGAAGCTGTCGCATGCTTGCTCTTCGACTTTTTGGGCTGAGGGATATGAGGCTTAAAGTTAGAAGAAAGTACTTTGATTCCCTGTTTCTCCGTTTCCAAGCTTCCAAGTTTCTCCTTCAGGGCTTTGATTTTAGACGTTAGTTCTGGCTCCTGACGGTCTATAAGAAAGATAGGGGTGTTTTTTGTTACTTTTTTTGAAAGGTGAAATTTTCCTCTTTTAGGTATTCTTTTTCTAATTTTGACCAAGTGATGCCCTTTTTCATCTTCAAAACCAACTCGCAGAAGATCGCCGGGAATAAGTTCTTCTCTGGGCGTAAAAAAAGGTTTTTCTGCCGGGCCCTGGACCTTGCCAATAAATTTTCCTGATCCACTCTGGTTTTTCGGGGCTATTGGGTTATATGGGCGCTGGGGTAGAAAATAATAATGGGTTCTGTTTCTGCCCAAGGCTTGATCAAGGAGTTCCAGGGCCATTTTTTTCATCTGTGCATCTTTATGGTCGCGCAAAATCTGATAGGCACGCACAGTATAATAGACATAATGGGGACCTTTCTTGCGACCCTCGATTTTCCAGGACTTGATACGCGGTATGGACAATAGTGGTTTGGTCAGGACATCCAGGCTTAAATCCAGGCAGGAAAAGAATCTTTGTCTTATCCCCTTGTAGGTGTATAATCGACGGCAAGGCTGTACGCACCTGCCCCTTAGCCCGCTTTTCCCTCCTAAAAAGCTACTCCAATAACACCGGCCGGAAACAGCGTAACAGAGCGCACCATGAACAAAGATTTCCAGGTCTATGGGCGAGTCAGAAGCCAAAGCTTTAATTTCATCAATGTTTAGTTCTCTGGGCAACACAACCCTTGAGATTCCCAGGTTTTTGGCCAAAGCCAACCCGGATTTTAAGCTTAGATCTCCCAGGGTCGATAAATGTATTTCTCCTCTATAATCTACCTGCCGGGCCAGGTTAACAAGGCTCAAGTCAGAGATAATTAAGGCATCGGGATGAACATATTGGTTCAAGCGATCCAAAAGGCGGCCAGCGCTGTCCAGGTCATCTTCCTTGACCAGCGTGTTTAAGGCCACATAGACTTTGATTCCTCTGGTGTGGGCTAGCTCTGTTAGCCCTGCGAGCTGACTGATGGAGAAATTTTCAGCCTCCATGCGCGCGGAAAAGTGCTTTAGACCGCAATAGATGGCATCGGCCCCCGCAGCTATGGCTGCCAGGAAGGAGTCTTCACTCCCTGCCGGGGCCAGAATTTCCGGGCGGCTCTGAGTTGTGGGTTCTGGGTTATGAGTGCGGTCAAAAGTCATGGAAACTCCTGTCAATTCCGAGTGTTGAAATTCAGCTTCAAAAATTCTGAAATTCCTTTAACTTAAGAAAATCATGGCCGTTTTTTGATTTCCTTCACTATATCACTGTCTCACTTACATTCAAGGCTTCTCGTACAAAAAACAGCGCACCCTATGATTTGGTGAAATCGTGGCCCAGGATGGTTTTTTGTGTGTACAAATGTCCATTTTTTGTGGGCAACGAGGATGAAAGCTGCATCCTGATGGTGGGTTTATAGGGCTTGGAAGTTCAAAGTATGTGTTAGTGTTTGTGTCAGTGCTGGTATTGGGGATGGTGGCGGTTTGTATTTCAGGGTCAGGAATGGGGATAGCCTTGATCAGGGCCTGCGTATAAGGATGTTTGGGGGACGAGTAGAGTTCTTTTTTGCTGGCTATCTCCACCAGTCCTCCGAGATACATAACCGCTATGCGCTGGCAAAGATACTTGACCACAGCCAGATCGTGGGAAATGAATAAATATGTCAAATTGAACTCTGTTTGCAATCTTTTTAAAAGCTTAAGTATCTGGGCCTGCACAGATACATCCAGGGCAGAGACCGGTTCATCACAGACAATCAGTCTGGGGTTAAGGCTGATGGCCCTGGCTATGGCTATCCTCTGTCTTTGTCCTCCGCTGAATTCATGGGGATAGCGGTTAAGGTGTTCAGATGAAAGGCCCACTTGAGCGGCCAGCTCTAGAACCTTGTCCTGGATATCTTTTGGGGTACCTATTTTGTTGATTTTTAAAGGCTCGGCAATGATATCTTTTACTTTTTGCCGTGGATTTAGCGATGAAAAGGGGTCCTGAAAAATCATCTGTATATCCCGGGGAGAAAATTTTCGGGGCCAGGAAAGTTCCTGGCCATACCAGAAGATTTGACCCTGTGTAGGCCGCTCCAACCCGCAGATGATCTTGCCCAGGGTAGATTTGCCGCACCCGGATTCGCCAACAAGACCAATAGTTTCTCCAGGATAGATATCCAGGTTAATATCCTTGACGGCTTTTAACTCGAGCCTTTTTTTGTTTAAAAGGCCTTTTTTTACCGTGTATATCTTACTGATGTTTTTAAGGGATAATAATGGAGTTGTTGAGTTCATTGAGTTTTTGGTTAAATAGTTAAATAGGTTAATTGGTTTTAGAGCCTGTGGCCGAACCTTTATATCAACTCAATTTCCATGGTTTATTCTAGTCTTGGTTTCTTTCATGCTGCTACAAAGACTTGGACCCATCTAAAGTTTGCTTGCGGACAGAGCATAATGGGATACTTTGGGTAAACAAATATTCTTTTTATTATCGATAGTTATGGTCAATATCGCAAAATATTTAGCCCACTCATCTCGATGCTCTGTTTTTCCGCAAGGTTCATTAAGATTGGGTTACCCAAGCCGTTTGTAATGCATTTCAGAAACCAGGACTTTCAATCAGCGCTTGAGATAGGGTTTGGCCACAGGCTCTTTAATGGTTAAATTGGTTGAAATTCCAATTCACCTTTTAACCTAATTAACCTCTTCGACTCTTAATTTTTATCATTTTACCCTGTCTCGCATTAATAAAGCCAGCATTTAACTTTTCTTGTCTGAGAGTGGGAGAGTAAAGGCGGTTCTTTTTGCTGACAAATGGTTTTTTTAAATTTACACCGGGGATGAAAAGCGCATCCTGGAGGAAGATTAAGCAAATTAGGCACTGAGCCGCGAATAGGAATCAGTTCCTTGTCCTTATCAATCCTGGGAAGAGAATCAAGCAACCCTTGCGTATAGGGATGCAAAGGATCCTTAAAGAGTTCTTTTACCGGACTTTGCTCAACGATTTTTCCTGCATACATTACGTTCACGCGCTGGCATGTGCTGGCTACAAGACCCAGGTCGTGCGTAATTAAAACGGTAGCCGTATTATTGGTCTTTTGCATTTTTTGCAAGAGATTCAGTATCTGGGCCTGGATGGTTACATCCAAAGCAGTTGTTGGTTCGTCGGCCAAAATTATTTTCGGGGAGCAGGAGAGCGCCATGGCAATGACGATTCTCTGGCGCATCCCTCCACTTAGTTGATGGGGAAAATCAAAAAATCTCCTTTCCGGGTCAGGAATGCCCACCTCCTGCATCAATTTTAGAGCCTTTTCTTTGGCTTGGTTCCTGGATAATCCCTGGTGGTATATCAAGGGTTCGCAGAGCTGTTCGCCTATGCGTAAAACCGGGTTTAGTGCGGTCATGGGCTCCTGGAAAATCATGGAGATTTTATTTCCCCGTATTTTTTGCATTTGTTTTTCGCTTAAAAGAAGCAGGTCCTGGCCATTAAATTCAATCTTGCCGTGGACAATTTTGCCAGGAGGCGTTGGCACAAGCCTTAAAATTGACAAGGCAAGCATGCTCTTGCCACAGCCGGATTCTCCTACTAAAGCCAGGGTCTCACCTGGATTCAGGGTGAGAGAGACATCATCTACTGCTTTTGCTATGCCCTGAGATAAGAAAAAATAGGTTTTTAGATTCTTTATTTGCAGCATTTTTTGGTTCGACGTTTGACGTTATTTTGTTAAACTTTCTTAATTCAACATTAAAAATTAAATATTCAACATTAATATATGGGAGTAACACATGCATAAAAATATAGCCATTATCGGCGGTGGGTTGGCCGGATGTGAACTTGCCTGGCAACTTGCCAGATTTGATATCCCCTGTACCATTTTTGAGATGAAGCCGCAAAAATTTTCTCCGGCCCACAAAAGCCCCCTTCTGGCCGAGCTGGTTTGTTCAAATTCTCTGCGATCAGAGGAGCTAACCACGGGCATTGGGCTTTTAAAACATGAGATGGAGCAGTTAAATAGTATTACGCTTCAGGCTGCAAGAGCATGCAGGGTTCCGGCCGGCAAGGCATTGGCCGTGGATAGGGAAAAGTTTTCTGCCTTTATTACCAATGCGATTCAGACCAGAGAAAGTATTCAGGTTAGGATTAAGGAAATTCAAAGCCTGGATGATCCGGAGCTTAAAGAGTACGACTACATAATTATTGCTGCCGGGCCTTTAATCAGTGATCCTTTGGCTGAGGAATTAAGTAAAATAACAGGGGAGGATGGCAAAAATCTTTATTTTTATGACGCCATAGCACCTATTGTGAGCGCGGATTCCATAAACATGGAAAAGGTCTTTTGGGGTGCGCGGTATGCGCCGGACGATAAAGATTATTTGAATTGTCCTTTAACCAAGGAGGAATACTTCCGGTTTTATAAAGAGCTTGTGTCCGCAAAAACTGTTGCGGCCAAGGATTTTGAGCGGGAAATTCATTTTGAGGGCTGTTTGCCTGTCGAGGCCATGGCAGCGCGAGGGGAAATGACTCTGGCTTATGGTCCGCTAAAACCAGTGGGGCTTATTGACCCGCGTACCGGAAAACAGCCTTTTGCCGTGGTCCAGCTAAGGGCTGAAAACCTGGACAAGACTGCCTTTAACCTGGTTGGCTTTCAGACAAAACTCACCTATCCGGAGCAAAAAAGGGTCTTCAGGCTCATTCCGGGCTTAGAGGAGGCAGAGTTTTTGCGCCTTGGGAGCATGCACAGGAATACTTATGTTAATGCACCCAAGGTTTTGACTCCGGAGCTTATGCTTAAAAAAAGGCCAAATGTATTTTTGGCCGGACAGATTACCGGGGTTGAAGGATATCTGGAATCCGCGGCTTGTGGATTGTACCTGGGGCTTCATCTGGCCTTTAAACTTCGCGGGAAAGTATTGCCTGCGCTCCCAAAAGAAACTGCTCTGGGCGCTTTGATGAACCATCTCAGGACGCCGGCAAAAAAATTTCAGCCCTCCAATATCCACTTTGGGCTGTTTCCAGCTTTAAATGTCAGGGCCAAAAAGGCCAAGAGAAAAGAGCTCCATGCCAGGAGAGCACAGGAAAAATTTTCGCAGTGGCTTGAGGAAGTGAGATAGAGACAATCTCATGTCTCTGCCTACGGCGCAGCAAATTCGACTTTTGGCAGTCTCAAATGTGTTGGCATCTTTATCTCTCTTCATATCCCATGGAAGGGAATTTGTCCACATGAACCGTTCGGCCGTCTTTAACCCATGTATGAGAAGGTTGGGAGGCATATCCAGTATCTGCACCTGTCGGAAAAAGTTTAATGCTTTTTTAACCGCAGACCCACGCAGACTAACGCAGACATTCTTGTTCGGCAGACTTTGCCGAACAAAAACCTGACGGCCTTACAGGCTGTGGTTAAGCTTAGTAACTATTACCTTCCAGGTGTGCTGATAGCCGTAGCCGATACAATAAGAGCCGAAATTCAAATATCCTTCCCGGCCTGGAAGGCTGGGACAGCAGCGCGACCGACAAGTCGCCGGGAGCACTTGTCTGGGTCCAACTGCGGTTAAAATATAAGCTTTCATAAATAGCAAGTGCAGATATCGGATGCACCCTCTTCGTACTCCTCTCCCCTTACAAAAATCTTCTTCTCCAAGGAAACATATTTTTTTACAGTCAAAAACGGTCAGGTATCCAGCACTTGTCACATTTATCAATACTGCTCCATGTTTGCTCAGGCCTTTCTGAACGGCTGTCTTCATCTTTTTATGCAATATTTTTAACTCAATAACTATTTTTTGAGCTATTCTTTCAAAGTCCTCCTTAGCTCTCTGTATGGGCAAGACAACAAGCAGGTCTGTCCTTTTCCTTCCGGGTCATATTCACTTAATCTTTCCACCGCTATTAACTATCCGAAGCAAAAAGCTCCGCTGCAAGGGATATAATTTTATAATGTATGATCCAGCACTGATGATGTCTATTCTTGCTGGATTTTTTGAATCCATTATGTCTTATGATAAGTTTTTTTACAAATAATTTAAATAGATTGCATGTGTCTAGACTGCAGTTTATTCTGTATTGATGTCAGGTATTAAGAAATGTTTAAATTAGTGGTTGACAAATTTAGATAGTTGGTTGAGGTATGATGTATAATAGTAATTTTTTTTATTTTTTATTTTTTATTTTCATATAAAAATTTTTATAATAATATGTATAAACGTATTCAAAACTCTTTTTATAACATATCTTATGTGTAATAATTTTTGATAATATTCATAGCGAAAAAGATATGTTGTTCATCGTAGAAATTTTCTTTAATCGCTAATGTTAGTATAGGTGGAATTAATATAAAGTTAAAGTTATCAGTTGTAGTGTCTATAGGTTTGAATTAGTCAGGAGTTATATTTATATTATTGTGGGGATGACCTCCTTATCTCCGAACTTTTGCATACTCTTGTGTAAGGTATATTTATGTTTATGGATTTGGCTACAGGGTTTTAACGGTTTTCACTGTCTTGTCTGGGTATTCTGTGGCAACTATAGCCTATTAACGCTAAAAGATTATCGAGCTGACTTTTTGGGCTGAATTTGGGCGCAGCTTGCCTATACGCCTCGAAAATGACGTTTAGAAAAGGGGGTACCCTGATTACGTCATTCTGAGCGAAGCGAAGAATCTCGTTTGCTACGTTAGAGATTCTTCGGTCGTTTCACTCCCTCAGAATGACGAGGAGTGGGAAATATTTTTGGATTGAAACAACTCGCGGAAACATCACCCTTTGGGCGGCGGATTGAGAAAACGGTTGAGGAAATCAAGGATCACGAAACCAAGGTCAAGATTTACACCTATGTTTACGACAACGAGGATATCATCCTTGAGATTCTGACCAGGTCAAAGGGCAAAAAAATTGAGACCAGCCGGTACATCCACGGCCCTGGTATTGATGAGCCATTGGCCATCGAACAGAACGGCAAGGTTTATTTTTATCATGCCGATGGTCTGGGCAGCATCATCACTCTCAGCGACCACAAAGGCAAGGTGGTGCAGAGTTATGAATATTCTGCCTTTGGCGAATTGAAACACCACGGCAACAAGGTCAAGAACAGTTACACTTATACCGGCAGGGAGTGGGATAAGGAGACAGGGCTATATTTCTACCGGGCGAGGTATTATGAGCCAACTATAGGCCGCTTCATCTCCAAGAATCAAACAGTGTTTGCCGGTGGAGTTAATTTCTATGCTTATGTGTGGTGTTCCGGTTAATAGGGTGGATCTGTGGGGATTATTTAGTGATGGAATGGGCAAAGGTGGAAATTTTTTTGGACATAGTGATTTTTCTGAATTCTTAAGAGTGTTTCATCAAAAAAGTTGAACAGTAAACTGTTTAAATGATATTTTTTAAGGATCGGCTGAGTGATTTTAATATATTGAATTGCTTCAATATTTGGTAGGGTTGTGAGTTGTTTTTGCAAGCTGCGTAACTTCCGGTTGACTAGCTTTTGCGGGAAGTTATTTTTTTCAACATATCTTTTCCAATAATTTTTATAAATTTTAATGTAATATAGTCTGATATATTGCCTGTGCCTTTATTGAATTGTTTCAGCATGGAATGCATTATCGCGTATGCAAGCCACGAGATAACACAAAATATTACAATACTGAAAAAATATTGAAAGCTACTGTTGCGAAACAACCAGGAAAAGCCATGTTCCATAAAATACAGGTTGATGCCAAAAATACCTGTGACAACGGTTAGGGGCAGGAAAACTGCACCCAGTGCTGTTAAGGTATTCATTTTCTGGTTTTCCAGGCGATCCTGTGTCAGGCTGACGTATTCGTAAAGTTCTTTTATTTCTCCCTGGAGCTCTTTTAAGCCGTCCTTTAGATCCATATTTTTTACAGCCATGTCATACATTTCTATGCCCTGGTCTTGAGGAGTGATTTCTGTAAACCAGAGTAGGTTGATGAAGCTGATGTATGCCGCGTGAAGCTCAGATACTTTCTCTGATATTTCTTTTATTTCCGGTTCATCTCTGGTTTTATCTTTGTTTGTTTGCAGATTTTTTAATTTGTGTATCTCATGACTAATTTTTGCCACACGGTCTGAAAACCTGAGCAAGCTGGCGCGTTGGGTTAGAAGGATGGCAGCCATCTGGGCATAGTGCCTGCGCATATGCTCTCGAATTACATTGCAACGAAAATCTGACCTGGGACTCAGGCAAACGAGACTTGTGCGGCTAAGACCATAAAAGGTTCCTTCTGACTCGGTTATCCATCGTGTGTAGGTGCTATCGGTTAGAATTTTTTTGCGTAATTTTTCGTTGGGACAGGTTACAGATTGGCCGTCTGAGAAAATAAATCTAAACCATTTATCAGAAGTTTCATAAGCCAGACCACCATCCTTTGTGGGTTTCACCAGTTCCCGGGCCAGAGAATCAGAGCCGTGCCAGCAGACCACGAACATGCGGTCATCAATAACAGGCTCATAAACCATCTTGCCTTTGTCTTTTTCTTTTGGATTGGTTGTAAAATCGTTGCCTAGCAATTTTTGGATATAGCTAGCCGTTACCAGGTGGTCTTTCTGAAATTCATCTTCTGAAAAGTTTTCAATGACAGGGTCTTCTCCGAGGCCAAAATCTACTTCTATTTTATCTGCCAGGAAGGCTTTTTTTGTACATTTTATGCCACCATCTTCTTCTTTACCCAGAAATTGTGGATAAATGCGTCTGCCATAATCGTTAATTTTGATTATGTCGTCAAAGTTGTGGTAATCATGATTTTCCAGTTCCAGTGCTAAAATACCAACCTGGGTTTCAACGATGCGCAGGCTGATTTTTTTGATTTTAAGTTCATAGATTTCCTGTTTATTATCTTTATTATTAATATAGATTTTAAAGACAGGATTTTCTCCCAGGGGATAGTTGAAATATCTCATAACGCCATTTTGATCCTGGAGGTTGGCCCGATCAAAGATCACGTCCCGCACAAAAGTATGAAAATAAAAAAATTCGCTGTACCTTGCATTGTTATCTTGCGGTGAAAATCCTTTTCTTTCCCATCTATTCTTTAGCAGGCTGTTTTCTACCTTCTCTAGGAAGGAGGCAGAGTTGGCGTCGATTGTAAACGGGAACATAAAAATATGATGAGAGATAACATTCTTTTCGGCCATTAAATTTTTACCTCCTCCTGTAGCTCTTCATCCTGAGCGGTAACTCCTTAGAGCAGCTCGATCAGGCCTTCTGGTCTTTTCAATTTCCTCATTTGCGGCGCATATCTTTCATCGCCCTGATATGGCAGCGGTCATTCATTCGCTAGCATCCGCACCATTTAACCCACACTTTGCGGGATCTTGGACCGTCGAACTCGGCAAAAAAGATTTTTTGCCATGTGCCTAAACAGAGTTGCCCATCCTCTACTATGACCTGCGCGGACGGACCCATGAGACTGGTTTTGATATGGGCATCACTGTTGCCCTCCAAATGTTGGTAGTCGCCACTGTGAGGGATCAGTTTGCGCAAGCTGACGATTATGTCTCGTACCACGGAAGGATCAGCTCCTTCATTGATTGTTATTCCCGCGGTGGTATGTGGACTATAGATGGTCAAGACTCCGTTTGTGTAACCCTTGGATTTTACAAGTCCGGCAATTTCCGCGGTAATGTCTTTTAACTCTTCCCTGGTGTTGGTTTTTACATAAATGATGTCCATTTTTCTCTCTCTCCTTTTTTTGAGCTTTTAGTCTCTAAAGCCTTCTAGCCTCTTTACCTTTTAAAGCTTGTATTCTTTGTAGCACAGGTGGATGTGTATAGTTAAAAAATACATATAGAGGGTGGGGAGTAAGATTGGATAGATTGGATTTGGACAATTTTTTTAAGGCGAAGATTAAATCCTCCGGCGATGTATTTCGAGCCGCAAAGGCATCAGCCTGGAATTCGTGTTTTCTAGAGATAAAGTTTGCCAAAAGGCCTAGAACAAGGGAGATTGGGGGATAGATAAGAGCAAAGGAAAAAATAGCCGCGTAAGTTGAGTGCTGGGAAAAGCCAATGGCCTGGGTTAGCTGTTCATTGTGTATAAAGAGGTTCAAAATAAAAAAGGTCAAGCCAGTCTGGAGAAAAAACATGACCAAGTTTCTGTGGATGTGCTTGTTTTTGAAATGTCCTATTTCATGGGCTAAAATGGCTAGAATCTCTTCATGGCTGTGATTATTTAGTAAAGTATCAAACAGGGCAATGCGTTTATACTTTCCAAAGCCTGTAAAAAAGGCATTGGCCTTTGTTGAACGTTTAGAGCCATCCATGATATAGATGCCTTTCAAGTTAAACCCGCATTTTCGGGCCAGGGCTAATATCTTTTCCTTTAGTTCCACATCCTCAATAGGGGTGAACTTGTTGAAAAGTGGTAGAATAAAGGTTGGGGCCAGATACTGGATGATGAGCATTAAACAGATGGTGGTCAGCCAGCAAAAAAGCCAGGCCCAGGTGGTTAGCTTTTGAAAGAATACAAGAATGGGCCAGAGAAGAAGGCTGCCCAAAATGATGGTCAGGACATAAGCCTTGATTTTGTCCTGGATAAACAAGGACGGGGTCACTTTGTTAAAGCCGAATTTTTCTTCCAGGCCAAAAATTTTGTACAGGTCGAAAGGAAGGTTCAAGACATCGGCTATGATGAAAATTAGCCCGAAAAATAAAAGCCCTGTTAAAGGCTCGGACAGCTCAAAAGAGCGCACAAAGGCATCAAGTTTATTAAATGTGCCGGAGAGAATAACCAAGATGGTTAAGGCCAGGAAGAAAAATGATTCGATAAGTTCTAATTTTGTCGTGGCCTTGGTGTAGGCTTGGGAACGAGCATAGAGTTCCGGATCAAAAATATCTTTAAATTCGGAAGGGAGGGTTGGGTCAAGGCTTTTTAAGTTTAGATAGTTAAGATAGGCATTCAAAATGAAATGCCCAAGGAGTATAAAAATGATTAGAAGAAGATAAAACTCTACTGACATCTGCCCTCCAGATTATTTTTTTCCTAAGTTGAGCGATTTTTAATTTAATTTTACATTAAACACATTGGAGTAAAAGTAGATTTTGAGCCAGCGATTTTCACCCAATGGGTGAGATTGCCACGGACAGCTTCGTTGCCCTCGCAGGTGGCAGGATGTGCGCTATGTCATTGCGAGGAGCGAGCGTGAGCGAAGCGACGAAGCAATCTCAAACTATTTGACGTGAAAAAAATGCAAAATTCAGGTAACATTTAATAACAGTTGAAAGTTGAACAAAAAACATAAACCGATTTAAGGTAGTGCACAAGGGGTATAAAGTGCCAGAACACATTCACCTGTTTTTTGATCAAGCGCTTGCTTTTTTTTTAAAGGGGACCGGAACAAGGGTTAATTATCTTTTAGATCGCCGCGCATCCATCAAGGACATTATCGAGGCGTTAGGTGTTCCGCATACCGAAGTAGGTAAACTGTCCCTTGATCAGGAAGAGATAAATTTTGATTATCTCCCGGAAGGAGGAGAAAAGATCTATGTTTTAGCCCATACTCCTCCTGTTGATGTGACCCGCCCTACTAAATTAAGGCCTGTTCCCTTGTCCGAAGTCAAGTTTATTGTGGATGGCAATATAGGCAAACTGGCCATGCTTTTGCGCATGATGGGCATGGACACACTGTTTGAGCCGAGACTTAGAGATGAAGAGATTGCTCTTTTGGCCCATAAGGATGGACGTATAGTTCTCTCTAGAGATAGGGGGCTCTTAAAAAGAAAAAATATAGTCTATGGACATTTGGTGCAAGCGCTTGATCCGGATAGTCAGTTAAAAGAGGTCGTTCATCTTTTTGGACTAAAACCAAAGCGGCTGTTTTCCCGTTGTCTCAGGTGTAATGAGCTTTTGCAACCCATTGCCAAGGAGAAAATTCTGCATCTTTTGGAGCCAAGGACTAAAAAGTATTTTTACAAGTTTTACCGCTGTCCCGGGTGCTACAAAATCTACTGGCAGGGCTCACATTGGGACAAGATGAAAGATAGGCTGGAGAAGATTGGGATAGAGGTTGAGGATAATTCGTAAGTTTATCCTGTTTTTTGTGGTTGTTTCATGGTCAGAGATCTTACTAAGAGACTATGTTTATTTCCAATCATTTTGCAAGGGGTTGAATCCAACCTAACTGTTGTGGGTATAGTGTTCTATCGGATATTCAGCCGGAACTACCAGCGCGGAACCGTCTTCTGTAAGCGATGAAATAGCACCGTGACCACCGCAGATAAGACATCTTCTCCCGGAAGGCCGTAGCTCCTTGTCCACCTCTTTGGCGATTTCCAAAAGGGCCATCCTCTCCTTGCGTGCGGTATCGCTGTCTACATTTACTGAGGTCATTAGGATCGTGGCCAAAGTGGCGTATTTTTTGCGTTTTTCAGTGAAGCTATCAAAATTAATTAGACTGTCTCCAGTAAAAAGCAGACCGTGTTTTCGGCACAAATAAAAGACATGACCGAATGTATGACCTCCAAGGCTCTCCAGCACCTCAAACTCCAGAGGCCCTACTGAAAAACGTTGGATTACCGGAAAAATATTTTGAAGATCCAGTACTTGGGTTGGAAATATCTCTCGCCTTGTCGGCGGAGTAAAATTGGAAAAGAGGGTAATCAATTTAGTATATACTTCCTCCAGAATGGAAGATTCTATTTTGGAACCATAGGCCCTGTTGGTTCTGTCTATGACCTCTGAAGAGCCCTGGTGCATGTGGGATGGAGCGGAAAAAAAGCCACCTGCGCCGGAGTGGTCCGCGTCTGCGTGTGTTATATATATGTGTTTGAGCTTGCTCAGATCACCAAGTCCATATCTCTGGAGCATGGTGGTTACATCAGGGTGATAGATGCCAAAACCAGTGTCTATCATGGCCATCTCGTCCCCTGCGTTGATTATAAAGATATTTCCGCCGCAGGGGAGCTGGAAGCAGAAAAGTTGTACATCATCGAGGAGCTGAATCCTTTGGACATCCGCATAGAATCCTGCTCCAGTAGTATCCCGCAGGCTTCTTCCCGTGGCCAGGATGCTGTCGAAAACTTTATGAGGATCCTGTCTGAGGTTGGTGAGTTCTTGCACTATGTGGTTAATATCGTAGATGAGCTTGAGCAGAAATGTATCTTCAGCCTCACCGATAATTTCCCGCAGTTCCTGGGCGAACTTGAGGTAAAAGACCGTATTGTCAAGTTGTTTACCCCTGGGATCGTATTCCAGGATTTCGATACGATAATGGTTTTTAAGGTCATTTAGTAACCTGTCTATTACCTTGCTGTTCTCTATGGTTAGGGCCACAGTGACTCTGTCCGGATGCTTGCCCTTTTCGTCAAAGTCCAGAAAGGCGATATTGGCTTTACTTGAGGTGGTATGGTTCAGAAATTCAACAAGTGCACCCGGCCTGTTAGGCAGAAAGATATTAAACTTTAGAAACCCGATAGGCTCCAGTGATTCTTGCAGATAACCGATCCTGTGAAGCTCAGAACGAATGTTCTCGACCGCCTCCTGGCCGTGTACTGTGATTTCAAAAAAGGCAGTGTGGGGGTCAATGCGATCATCATAGTGGATGCGGCTGATGTTGCCCTCATATTTGTGAATGATGTCTGCGGCCCGGTGCAAGGCTCCGGGCCCATTGGGCATGCGGGCGATGAAGCGAAGTTTCATAATCCTACCTTTGTGAAATCCATGATGAGTTATTTTGTCCAAACCGTTTTAAGGAGTTGCTTTCCATTCTTCCGGGGATAGCTTTGCGTCGAGTTATCTTTATTGCATCCTCTCAAAAGCCGGCCTGGGAAATTAATGCCAATAATAGCCTCTTTATTCGTTTCAACTGCCCCGGTTTAATAGACAGATGTCCGATAAACTTTAAACTGTAACTATACAATTTCAATAATCAAGCTTTTTAACCCAAAGTTTAATGAAAGAAAACTGCCTTTTTATTCGGTTTAAATATGGGTGGCCAAAATAAACCTTTATATCAACTTAATTTCCATGGTGCGCATCCGATGGCTGCACTTTGGTTGAGGAAAGGGAGTTGGTGAGTGGTTGAGTAGGTGAATAGGGATTTAGCCGGGCGTATCCGACAAGTGCACTGGTGCCTCCTCGGTTAATTTTTGAATCTCTCGCCGGTCCCGTTGGTCGCTAGAGCCACCGAGACACAGAGGTTCTTGCTGCCTGCCAGAGCTGGGCATACAGCAGAAACCTTCCTGAGCTATGCTCAGGAAAAGGGGTTTTATGGCTAGGTTTACTAAGTAGATGTAAGCTTTTATTTGGCGTAAAAAATACAAGGATATTTTCATTGGCTCAATCAGCCCATAGGGTTGGCATCTTTTCCTTGCCAGGCCTCGCTGGCAGGGAAAAGAAAACTCCGTGCCTCAGCGTCTCTAGTGAGCGAAGCGAACGGGCGAGAGAGATTATTTTTTTACGAAAAGATATGCTGCCAGGCAAAAGAGAATGAGGGCAAAGACTTTTTTGAAATTCGCAGTGGAGATGTGCTCAACCAGCCGTGCCCCGATTTGGGCACCAATGATCCCTCCAATACCAAGAACAACGCCTAGTTTATAATCAACATTAGCCAGTTTATTGTGTGCAATCAGGGCTGAGATTGAGATGATAACGATACCAAGGAACGATGTCCCCACTGCCTTTTGTGCAGAATAGCCAAGGAAGAGTAACAGTGGAACCATCAGAAAACCGCCTCCTAATCCGGTAAACGAGGCTCCGATTCCTACCAGAATTCCACTGACAAGCATTACCAATATTTGGACATTCATCATTACGCACCCTTAAGTTTGGTTATGTTTGCACTGTATATTATCATTTCAGGAGAGGCCAAACCTCCCCGCTGCTTTTGGAAAGCAGTGATAATTCCTTTATAGTAGTCAATGGTAGATTCCGGCCCCAGCCCACCTATAATTCCAATTTTTTTCATACAATACCTCTAATAAATATATTTTAACCTATTTTTTTATCTACTTGCCAGCGCAGTTGATAAAAAAGTAAGGATATCCCCATAGCATTGCTCAGGGTGTTCAACCATAGGCCAGTGACTACCTTTCCCAAAACATTTATTCGGGATTGATTTTTTTCTTATGAAATCCTGTGTTGCTTCTGGTGTGCTCTCTGTTCCCCAATAGTAGAGTTTGGCGCAATCGAGAGAGGCAAATTCTTGGCCTGATTTGCGGGCTTCACTATGCGCCGCTGCGGACTTGCCCCATCCTAGCAAGGCGACAGGTTGAGCAAAGCAAATGCTTGCAAAATATCTTTGAAGAGCTGGTGTGTTTCCGGCTTTCTCATAAATGTGTGACAATAAATTTTTGTGAAACTTATCAGCGTCTTCGTAGTCCCTTGCCATACCAGAAAAATAAGCGTCTTCGCGGGTTAGATTCCCTTCGATATTAAAAAATCCTATTGCTTGACTTTTTAATTCCTGACAAATCCATGTGCCAATTATTGAACCTAAGGAGTGAGCAACGATAAATATTTTATTATTCTTTGAAATAGTTGCTAATACCCTCAATATGAGTTCTTTTGAATTTTCAAGAGAAACTGCGCTGGTTTGCAGAGGACTTGCACCAAATCCAGGAAAGTCTGGGATGTAAATATTGAAGTTGTTTCTGAGTGGTGATGAAAATGTCTCTATAAAGCTAAGCCCTGATTCCCCGAATCCATGAAAAA
Organism: Desulfovulcanus ferrireducens; assembly: GCF_018704065.1. Lineage (NCBI taxonomy): Bacteria > Pseudomonadati > Thermodesulfobacteriota > Desulfovibrionia > Desulfovibrionales > Desulfonauticaceae > Desulfovulcanus > Desulfovulcanus ferrireducens. The sequence continues at coordinate 78,798 of NZ_JAGUQP010000009.1, forward strand.
ACCATACATCACCTTTTAAATTTTGAGTTGTAGAACTTCTAATAAAAATATTGTTTAGTGTTATTATAGTATGATTCAACATCATGATTCATAGTGCAGGAACATTAGAGTTCAGCAGCGATCGATTCTATGTCTTGATTCTGATTGGCTAGGCAAGCATTATATTTTTAATGATTCCTGCCTCTGTTGTTCCATACGTATCTTAGAGGGTATAATTTCGTCTTCACCGCATGTGATATTCCATGCCTTAACTACTCCCTTTTGAGTAGTATCGTCAAGATGTAGCAGCCATGGTGACCTTTTTTAGATGATATCTAGAAGAAACAATTTTTTGTTGGACTGCTAGACAAGTGGCCTTCAACCTCAGTTTAAGGAATGGAAATGATATTGGACAATATGGATTGAAAATCCAAATATCATAGTCTGAACATAGAGATTTACAATTTGGGAAATGGAAATATTTGATTTACTTTTTTGCAATATTCAGAAAACCTTTCTCCAAAGGTTTCTTTAAGAAAATTTTCTTCTTTTGAAATAAAAATTTTAAAAAGAATATAGGAGATAATTGTTGAAACAAGACTATACCCGTTGTTAATAATAATCGAGACCCCGGGAAGAATGAAAAAGATATGGCCACAATAGATGGGATTTCTGGTTAATGAATAAAGTCCTTCTGTCGCCAATGTGTTCGATTCGCGTGCTTTTTTGATTTGATATGCTCCCAGTACGACAAATAATGCGCCAATGGAACATAAGGTTCCACCCAAAAAGATAGTTAAAAAGCCTTGTTGAAACAAGGGGATACTATACGGTATTTGGGCTGTAATGATGAGAGCCAAATAGCCTGGGATAATAATTACAGGGCCAGTTCCCAAAAAGGATTGTTTTTTCATAATCTTGAGCTTAGCTGGTCGGGGAAAAGTTCTCAGGCTTTCTCATGTCCGGTTTAAAGTGTTTAGATAAGGTTCCTTAATTATGATAGGTAAAAAGCTCTAAATTATGCGTTAGAGTCAGTTCCATGAAAACAGCGTCTTCAATCGGATTATATCGATAAGGAGGAATCTCTCTAAAACCAAGAGATTCGTATAGCATCCTGGCCTTTTCCATTGACGGAACCGTATCTATGCGCATGCGGTTGTAACCAATTCCCCGAGCCTCTTTAACAATGCGTTTTGCAAGGGCTCTTCCAACACCTAGGCCACGAAACTGTGGTCTGACATATAGTCTTTTCATCTCGCATATATCATCTGTCAAGTTTTTTAGCGCCACGCATCCGGCTACCCGCCATTGACGTGTGGCAATCAGCAAACGGCCTTCTGGCGTAGCATAGTGGCCAGGAAGATTGGCTAACTCCTTTTTAAAGTCCTGAAAATCTAGTTCGAAACCTAATGTGGACGAATATTCATCAAAAAGTCTTCGAATTTCCTTAAGATTTTCGCCTTTAGTGGCATTAATGATTTGAATCATGGGTTCTTCTTCTGAGGTTCCTAGTTTGATTTTAAATTCGCCCGCCCCAAAATCCTCCAATTTATGAAAGCTTATATCTCAACTTTCGGAGTTAATTTACGAGCACATTTTCTTCAATGCTAACAAAGACTTGGACACATCTAAGGCTCGCTTGCGGGCTGTGCATAAAGGGGTTTATTAGTGAAATATTACTTTGTGCCATTCTGTATTTATGATGTATCTCGATATGTTGGTTAAACAGTCTCCCTATGCACAGCTTTACCGCAAGCTTCGCCAAGATATGTTACCCAACCCATTTGTAATGCATTTCCGAAAATGCGCTCTTCGAGAACGTAGAAATAGCAAGGGTTTTAATAAGTCAGCAACTGTGTTTTTTGTCAATAGTTAATGGTTAAAATTTATTGGTTAGTTTATTTTGTTTTCAAGAACAATTTT